>JAURKF010000312.1 GCA_030831885.1 Flavobacteriales bacterium | reverse complement strand
TCGTGACCGTGCTTCGCAAGTACTTTGATGCGGAGCACATCATCGTCCGACATGTCCCAATACACCTTGCGCAGGGCTTCGCATTGCGCCGGCGTAACGGGGCTCAATTGCGGCAGTGGAATTTCGCACAGGCTGATGAAGTATTCGATTTCCACCCACACGCGGTACTTCATGAGCGCGTGCTCGGAAAAGTAACCGCTGAGGATTTGTGTTTGCTTGCTATAACGGCCGTCGATGGGCGAAATGGCCTTGAGGGCGGTAATGTCCATGGGGGCAAAGATAAGGGGGAAGAGATAAGGGATAAGGGGTAAGGGGTGAAGGATAAGGGATAAGGTTATAGGTTGGAGGGTGAAGGGTGGAGGGTGGAACCAGGAAATAAGTATAGAACAATGGTGGATGGGTGAAGGGTTAATAGAGTTAATCGCATATTACAGGGTCACTGTAGGTCATCCGAATCGAATTGTCGACATTTTTTTTTCAGCAGCGTAAACGTTTAAGCAAATGATGTTGTTACACTATCCTAAAGCCACATAATTCAATTAATTAAAATCAATTTTTATGAAAACAAAAGTTTTTGCAATCTGCGCGTTCTTCGGTTTGACCGTGTTCATGAGCAGCTGTACCAAAGAAGAAATCGTTTCTGCAACAGAAGGAAACGGTGTTGTTGAACTAAACGAAAAGAACAATGCCCCAGGCACACAGTCTATCGCTCAAATCGCGATCGATGGCGGTTTCTCTGAGCTCGTTGGCGCGCTAGCCTACGTTGATGCAGAGTTAAATGCTGGTTTGGTGGATCTGTTCCTGAACGGTACTGATCAGTACACCGTATTTGCCCCAACCAACGAAGCGTTCATGAACTTGTACGCTGCGCTTGGTGTAGACAGCATCGATGATTTGCCTGCTGACCTAGTGTTGAGTGTATTGCAATACCACGTTGTAGAAGGCCGTCGTGCTGCAAATAGTGTTGTTCCGAAGAAAAACAACAAGACCATCAGCACACTGTTGGGCGTAGATTTCACTGTAAACCCACAAGCTCAAATTACAGCGGTGGGTAACACAGCGAACATCGTAGCTGCCGATATCTCAGCTTCTAACGGAGTGATTCACGTGATTGACGCGGTAATTCTGCCAATCAATTAAATCATCCTTCTTCGAAATAAAAAGGTCGGCTATTAGCCGACCTTTTATTTTTTAGTTCTGTGCAATATGAAAGTCACAATCCATTCTGCAATCTCCATAAATCAAAACGAATTCTGTTTTAAAACTTATGCAAGCAGCATCATTTCAATTATTGAGTTACTGTGAATTCCTCCCCTTCTATTGGTGAATACACTTCCTAAGGCATACAACCCACTTGCCTATATTAGCGTCTTTTGTTTGCAAATCGAATGAAGCGCCTTCTCATCATAAGCATTTTATACCAAATGGGCCTGCAGATGCATGCACAAAGCGATTGCAATACGGCCATTTCCGTGTGTAATTTCATTTATGATGAAAACAACTCACCTTCCGGCACAGGCAATACGTTTGAAGCGGCACCGGGAAGTTGCCAAACAGGCGGTGAATTCAATAGCGCATGGTACATCTTTTCACCGCAGTCCGATGGTTTATTTGGCTTTGTATTGCAGCCCAACAATATCTCGGACGACTATGACTGGTCCTTGTTTGATATTACGCAGAATGGATGCGCAGGCATCAATAGTGGTCTCTCGCCCGAAATAAGTTGTAACTCGTATGGTGAGAACGCGGGCACTCCAAATGGGCCAACCGGTATCTCGACAGCGGATGGAGGCAGCGGTAGCTTCAATGGCCCGGGTAACCTTGCGGGACCGCCTTTCAACCAAGACATCGACTTGGCAGCAGGGAATGTATATGCTCTTGTTGTAATGAATTTTAGTCAGACGCTCAATGGCTATACGCTGGATTTCGGAAATTCCGATGTGAGTATTTTTGACAATACTCCACCCGCTATTACAGACATTTCAGCAAACTGGTGCAGCGGCGAAGTGATTATACAACTGAATGAAGAAATCGATGTTAGCACCCTGAGTGAATCGGATTTCATCCTTAATGAGGCCGGATATTCCGTAACCGGTTTCGCTACCAACACACTCAACCTTGCCAATGAGCTCACACTGCAAATCAGCCCGGTTCCTTTTCCTGCAGGACTGCAGCTGCAACTTTCGACCATCAACGGAGAAATTCTGGCCGACATATGCGATAACGAAGTAGCGCAACCCATTGCTCTCGACTTATCGGGCAATTTTCTATTCGAAGCCATAACTTCAACCGGATGCAATGACATTGGGGCTAGCATTGAAATGAATTTACCTGGCGACGCTCCAAATGCGCCTTATACCATGACCGTTAATGGTACGCCGGAAGGTGGACTCATTGCCAACAATCTGAGCACAGGAATCTACGACATCACACTTACCGATAATACTGGATGCAGCCGCGATACGTCCATATCAGTGCAATCGCTAACATCGACGGTGGAGATGCCCGCCAATAGCGTTCTGTGTGACTTATCCGAAACCTTTACCGCCCAATTCAACGGAGGTCTTATACTTTGGGATGCTCCCCCGGGAATCACCATTGCATTTCCTGCACAAGGTACTACGCTCATTTCGGCTGAAGCTCCCGGCAACTATACAATTTCGGCTACTGTTACCAACCAAGGATGCACTTCCACCGGAACTTTCGAGGTACAATTTAATTATCCGCCGCAATCAAATACCGTTGTAACCGGGGCCTCGTGTTTTGGTATGTGCGATGGATCTGTGGTGGTTTCAAATGAAAATCCTGCGGGTCTTACCATTCTATTAGATGGGCTATCGGCTACAGGTCAGCCTGCGGAACTGGAAAGCGTTTGTGCCGGTGATTATTCAATGCAAATCATTTTTTCGCCGAATTGTCAGACGACTCAAAATATTACGATTAATGCTCCACCACCGGTTACTGCCTCTTTCGAATCATCAGACTGGATTGTGCCTTTAGCTAATCCAAACGTATTTCTTACCAGCACAAGTGAAAATGCAGATTCGCTTCTATGGACAATTGCCGGCATCGACTCCCTGACATGGAACGACACCTTGTGGGCTCTCGAATTACCTCAAGAACCCGGCATTTACCCTATTCAACTCGTGGCATCGGATACAGCAGGTTGCACCTCCTATTTTGAAGCATTCATAGAGGTTCGCGATGAATTCCGCGTCTATGTTCCTAACTGTTTTACGCCCAACGATGATGGCATCAATGATTTTGTGTTGCCTTCGCTTACGTATAAACCGGTTTATTATCGATGGCAAATTTTCAATAGAAACGGAGAGTTAGTATTTGATTCGACAGACCCACAAAAGGTTTGGATGGGAGAGCATCAAAACGGCCGCTATTTCGTGCCGGTTGGTGAATACAACTATATACTGACCACCCGAGGCGTTGAAAGAGATATGCAAACCCTTCGCGGAAACATTCTGTTGGCGCGGTGACAAGAAGTCTATACGATTCAAGAAAATTTTCCGTTACCTTGCTCATTGAAAAAACTATCTTGTGATTCGATCTGTAATTTTAATCATCACTGTTCTGATCGCTGCCGGATTAAGCGCCCAGGATAATTGCGATTATGCACCTTCGGGCAAGATCCAGAAACTGCTCGACCAAAGTTTCGATACGAAAAAGTATGAAACAAATGAACGGATTGAATTTTTGGGAAAATCATTAGAAGAAGACCCTAAGTGCACTCCCTGCCTTATGAGATTAGGGGAGATTGAGTTCAAAGTTGCCAAACGGGGAGGCTCGTTTGCATCCTCGAAACTACATTTTCAACAACTCGACGAATTATGTCCGAACTACCATAGCGAAGTATATTATTTCCTGGGTGCCATGTGCTATGCCGATCGTGAATATGATAAAGCGCTCGAATATTTCGAAAAGTTTTTGCGCTTTCCGGATTCAGATCCCTCCAAATTCGAAAAGGACTATCAAAAGAAATATGCAGAAGTCGAAGAAGCGATAAAGAGTGTGAAGGCATATGCTGATATCTATAAAGACGCTGTCGATTACAAACCGGTGCGGGTGCGCGGGGTTTCCTCCCCCACCGACGACTATCTCCCGCTAATTTCACCTGATGGCGAAATCATGTTTTTCACCCGAACAGTTACCAAACAGGCCAAGGGTGATATCTCTCCACGAGCATACGAGTATTTTTCCTGGTGCAAACGTCAGGACATTAACACCCAATTCGACGAAGGTGAAGCTCTGCCTCCTCCTTTCAATCAAGGTGCAAACTGTGGCGGAGCTACCATCACCGTGGACAACCGCGAACTCATCGTAGCGATGAAAAACCCCAATGCCAAAAACCCTGACAACATCGATTTATTTGCGACTCGTTACACTCTTGTCACAAACGACATTGGACAAAAAGTATATCAATGGGGGCCGTTGGAAAGTCTTGGTGACCTAGTCAATACACCCGACGGTTTTGAAGGACAACCTTCGCTGAGCGGCGATGGTAAAACCCTCTACTTTGTGGGCGTGCGTCCCGAATGCGTCAAAGATGCTAACGGCAATTTCTCGCACGATCTCTTTTTTTCTCGACGGAAGAATGATGGCAGCTGGGGAAAGGCTGAACTGCTGGGCGGTGGCATCAACACCTCGGGACAAGAGAAAGGCCCTTTCATGCATAGCGACAGCAAGACTTTGTATTTCGCAAGCGACGGACGAATTGGAGTTGGAAAAATGGACTTATTCTATTGCAAAGTAGAAGACGATGGTAAAATCAATGAAATAAAAAACATTGGCTTCCCAATTAATTCAGAAGCCGATGAATTGGGAATTGTCGTAACGAGCGATGGTGAGCTTGCCTATTTCGGTGCTCGCAATTTTCAGAACAATAAAGGGTGGGATGTATATGAGTTCAAGATGCCCGAGAAAGCGCGGCCGGAAAAGGTTATGGTCGTAAAAGGCCAAGTAAAGACGACCTCGGGCGAACCACCATCGGAGGCCAAAGTGGAGATTACCTATACGGAAAGCAAACAGAAAGAAGAAGTTGCCGTGAATAGTGACGACGGAACGTACGCAGCTGTAGTAAAAGTGAGCAAAAATGAAAATGTTACACTGAGCGTCGAGGGCAGCGATATCGCATTTAACTCGCGTGTGATTGCCAAGAAAGACGACCCTGCTCCTGTCGTTACAAAAATTGACATGGAAACGCGCGAGGCAAAAGCCAATGAAGCCTTTGTAATCAACGACATCTATTACGGTGTAAACAGTGCCGATATTGAAGAGCGATCAAAGATTGTGTTGGATGCCTTCGCAGACTACCTAACAGATCATCCCACCATGGTTATCGAGATTGCCGGACATACCGATAGCCGAGGCGACGATAAGGCTAACAAGGCACTATCGGCTGAGCGTGCTTTTGAAGTAATGAAATATCTGGTTGATCACGGGGTCGATGCTAAGCGCCTCGCCTATCAGGGCTATGGTGAATCGAAGCCTGTGGGCGACAATAATACCGAGGAGGGCCGGGCAAAGAACCGAAGAACGGAGTTTTTGATTAAGAAAATGTAGGCGTCAGATAAATCGAATCTTTAAAAAGACGCTAGTGAATCTGTTATTCAAAAATTCTATCGGTGATGTTGATAAATGCAGAGGTCCGTCTTCCCATCTGTAATCCTAATTAATTATTATTGAAATTAAAGGTGGAGTCCAGCTACCACCCAAATAAACGGGGCGTATTCCGAAAAGCCATATGAGTAGGAAAATCTAAACCTTATACCATGAATTATTATCTTTCCGTTATTAGTAATTATGCCAATTTTTCCGGTCGCGCTCGCCGAAGTGAATTTTGGATGTACACCCTTTTTAATACCATTTTTATAATCGCTGCAATGATTCTTGATAACATTTTAGGAAGCACATTTGACGCAGGATTTAGTGGGGCAAGTCTGCCCTATGGTTGGCTATATTCACTGTACGCTCTGTTCACCATAGTTCCAGGACTGGCTGTATCCGTTCGCCGTCTTCATGATGTAGGAAAAAGCG
>JAURKF010000311.1 GCA_030831885.1 Flavobacteriales bacterium | reverse complement strand
TCCTTCGCATCATTGGCGACAATATCGGGTCTGTAATGCGCCGCAATGAGCAAAATAGAGAGCTCGCAGATAAAATCAAACTTGCTGAAGAGTTGGCAACGAAGGCAAACGAAGCCAACAAAGCCAAGTCCGAATTCCTCACCAACATGTCGCATGAAATTCGAACGCCGCTGAATGGTGTAGTTGGTTTTGGTGAATTACTCAACACTACAGAGCTCAACCCTGTTCAGAAGGAATATGTGCGGTTCTTGAATGAGTCAGCAAATCTTCTGATGGAGCTCATCAATCAGGTATTAGATTTATCAAAGATCGAGGCCGGTAAAATGCATCTCAACATAGAGCGATGCAACGTGCGAAAAATATTCGAAACGGCAGTGCAGATGACCCAGCACTTGGCCGATAAGAAAGATGTAAAAGTCTATCTCACGCTCGATTCTAAAATTCCGGATATCGTGCATGCAGATTCGGTTAGGTTATCACAAGTAGTTATTAATCTTCTCAGCAACGGAATCAAGTTCACAGAGAAAGGCAATGTATCGCTTACGGTTGACATCGAAGATTCTGTAAACGCTTCTTCAGTTCGTTTGAAGGTAGGTATTCGCGACACCGGTATTGGTATATCCGATGAGCAAAAGCAACTCCTTTTTACAGCCTTCGGACAAGCAGACGCCTCAACTTCAAAGCGCTATGGCGGAAGTGGTTTAGGATTGGTCATTTCCAACAATTTGCTGCAGCTAATGAATAGTCATGTCGAGTTCGAAAGTGAGTTGAACAAAGGCAGTTATTTTTATTTCACGCTCGAACTACCTACAGAAAAGAATCCAACCAACAACAGTAAACATTCAATTGCTTCGCAAGCATCAAGCACGCAATCACAAGGGCATTCAACCGAAGGTAAATCGGTAGCACTTATCGTTGAAGACAATGAATTGAACCTAGTGCTTTGCCGAGCACTCCTTTCAAGACTATACCCTCACTATACATTCATTTCAGCAATTAGCGGATATGAGGCCATCGATAAGGTTAAGGAACACAATCCCGACTTTATATTGATGGACATTCAAATGCCCGGCATGGATGATCGTGAAACCACTCAAAAACTCCGAGAAATGAACTATAACCGCCCCATCATTGCCTGCACAGCAAATGCAATTGAAGGGGAGCGAGAAAAATGCCTGGAAGCCGGTATGGACGACTACATCGCCAAGCCAATTAATCAGGAGTTGATGAAAGAGATTGTTGATCGTAATTTGGTCAAATAGCGCAGAAGGAAAGGGACATCGTGTTGACCGAGACCACATAAATTTCGGAATACCAAGCACGGCCAAGGCATACTTCCGCTGAAAGAAATCTCAGCGAAGTGAAAATCCAAGCCGCATACTTTACCCCTCTTACCTTACTCCTTTGTCCATCAATCCTTTTCATTACATTTGAGTCAACCTTGATTATGATACCCATGCCAAGAATCTTGCTTTGCCTATCCAGTTTGTTGTGCTCAGCATTTGCACTTGCACAAGCTCCGTCCTTCTCCATTCGCGAATCATCGGCCAAGCAGCATAGCTTCTTCACGAATCGAAGTGAATGGAATGAAATAAGCGATTCACGCGATGAACACCATGCATACTGGAAACATGCCGACGGCCGCATCATGATTGAGAACAGTAAAAAGCCAATTCACTTCAAAAAAGAGAATCGTTGGGAACGGATTGATGCGCGCTGTATCCAACACGATGGTGGTTGGCAAGCGATGCAGCAACACCATCCGGTTCGAATTGAAAACAACGCTTCCTTCAAAACTGATTTTTCGCAATCCTCCGAAATGCACATCGGTTCTGCTAGTCAAATGAATGAGATTGAGCTTGCTTTTAGTTGCGATGAATCTCAAAACAACCTATTCATTGCGACCACTCAATTCCCTTGGATTTCAAAAGAAATCGAAGCCTCAGAAAATGCGGTTAAATACAGCTATCTTCTCGCACAAGCGCCTGAAGCCACCGGAGAGTTCACCATTTTTACAGAAACGATTCACTTCAAACAAAACATTTCAATTAACACAATTCCGGGCGAAGGCCGTATGGCAGGAAATCAATGGATAGGCCCCGTTCACTTTATCGATGCGCAGAAACATCATGTCGGTACCATTCTTCCGGCGCTTTGCTTCGATGCCAACGAAACATGGGAGCGCGAATCGCAGCGCATCACAGGAGGTTATACATGGGAAGTAGAGGGAAACAGCGTAATACTCCGATTACATGTTCCCAACAGTTGGCTCCACGCATCTGAACGAACCTACCCCGTTACTATCGATCCGCTCGTTGTTGGTCCGTCATCTACGTTTGGCGACAACGTGATGCTTTCCTGCTTCATTCCGGACTACAATGTCGACAGTTTGCAGGTAAATATCCCGGCGCAAATAACCATCACCGGCTGTTTTGTTACTGCCAGCTATTGGGCCGAGCCGTTGGCCGGAGCTGTAATGATGGATGGCTCCATGTTCTTTAGTACTAATTGCGATAGCAGCGGAACATTCGAAGTACAACCGCCAACAGGACTTCAGGCAGGCACTGCCTATCTCGAGTTGTTCGACTTCCGCGACCCATTGCTATGTTGCTTCGCTCCATCATGCACCGAAAGAAATTTTTATTTGCGCATGCACCTAGGGCGATACACTCCTTCCGGGGATTGCAATTATGCGTATATCTTTTACAATCCCACTACAACACTGTGGCCGTTCACCGCATATGTCGAGGGTCGCACTGTAGAAACTTATGGCCTTGAATTCACCGTATCCGGAACACCGATTTGCTCCAGCCAGTGCACCTTTGAAGGGCAAGTACGTGCAAAATACGGCGTGCCTCCTTACACTATTTCTCATCCATGGATGGCCGCCGACTCCATTGTTGCGCAATCCGCACCGTGTGATCTTTCAGGCTCCATCACACAGATATACATGCAATGGCCGGGGTGCCCGGAATTTTGCCCGGAGCCCTTTTCAATCGATGTGCCTCCCCCTACCGTTACGGATGCTTGCGGCAATGTAGTAACAGGATTGCCCAATGAAACACTCAACATAAAACCGGCGCCAAGCATCAGCGATCCTTCTCCCGTTCAAGTGTGCAGCAACATTCCTGAAGACATAGTAGTGCAGTCGTGTGCCCCCGATTTTACTCTCAATTGGGCTGGCAACGGAACAACAGGTACGGGTTATACAGTACCCGTGCTCGCCGAGAATACAGATACCACAATAGCTGTTATCGAATACCAAGTCAACACGGTGTGGAATGGATGTCCTTCGGATACACTCAATCTGATTGTGGAAGTGATGCCTTCGCCGATAGCCGCTTTCGACATTGCTCCTAATCCGGGCATGCAGGGCGTGCCTACATTCTTTATCGACCAAAGCACTGTGAGCACCGGAAATATTACAGACTGGAGTTGGACACTCAACGGAGGGCAGCCGCAGTATGGTGATATCAATAGTTACATCATTCCCGATTTAGGCTATCACACGGTGTGTTTGGAAGTATTGAGCGATGCAGGATGCCCCGACTCAATTTGCAAAGAGTTTGAAGTTGTAACGCCATCATTGGACGCACCCAATATTTTCACTCCCAATGGGGATGGAACTAATCCCGTGTTGGTATTCGATCAGTTGCAATACTATCCTACCAGCCATCTATACGTTTACAACCGTTGGGGCAACCTCGTTTACGAGCAGGAAAACTATCAGAACAACTGGGACGGCGGCGACCTTCCCGAAGGCGTCTATTACTATGTGCTGAATGTAGAATTCTATGGCAGTATTGCGAGCTATTTACACATCTTGCGTTAGTTCAAGACAGTCATTCGCACATCGATTGCTTTCATCGAAGAGTTACCACACATCCGTGTACTTCATAATGCTGAAACCGAAGGGTACGATGGCCGTGACTTTTCGTTTGCACGAAATACATTACGAATCCATGCTCAGCATAGCGGAGTGAAGGAACACCAAACGTCTATCAGAAATCCTTGCAATCCTTGGTTGCCTCTTCAAATGCAGCCTCATCCGCCTTTGTGCGATCATTCATCGCACTCTTAATCGCATGCTGGTAGTTATCCGCCTCATCACGCGCTGCATCATCGTCAGAAGCTTTGGCAGCCGCTTCTTTTGCGGCCCATTCACAATATTGAGTTGACAGATCAGCTGTAGGAACATCGGCAAAACTGGCGGCAAGTTGAATTGCTTTCAGGCGCTCATAATTCATGCTTTTCAGAATGTCTTTGTATTCGCTTTTAACCATCGCCTCTTCCAGCTGCTTTGCAAACTCCGTGGCTTCTGTCACTGTCATATCTTTTGCCTTAGCATGCGCCGCATCCAGAGGTTTTAATAGACACGAAGCCAATTCAGCCCTTTCCTTTTTGGACAGGTTTTTCAATTCATTTTCTGTCTTATTCTCACCAAGGCATGATTCGCAATCCTTGATTACTGATTCAGCACTCTGGCCACCGCAGCTCGATAGGATAATCGCTACTGCTACCATCGAAATGTAAAAACGTGTTCTCATAGTAATTGGGTTTAGTTCGTTACAAACATAATAAAACAGAGACCGTTTAGGCGTGCTGCGTCCTCCTTCGGTTAACAGCCTTGAGTATCTGCTCTCACTGCGTCTTGGCGGTAAAAAAACTACACCAACTCAATCTCAAACTCCGTCAGTTGCACAAACTGTTCGATGCGCTCGTGTATCTCTTCTTTGGTGATTTCTAGCAAGCGATCGGGTCCGAATTTTTCGCAGGTGAATGATGCCATTGCGGAACCCACGATGATTGCGCGCTTCATGTTTTCGAACGAAATGTTTTCTGTTTGCGCGAGGTAACCGATAAAGCCCCCGGCGAAAGTGTCGCCTGCGCCAGTTGGGTCAACTACTTCTTCCAACGGCAGAGCGGGAGCGAAGAACACATTGTTCTTATCAAATAACAATGCACCATGCTCTCCTTTTTTGATGATAAGGTATTTCGGACCGAGTTCCAGAATCTTTTTTGCGGCCTTCACCAATGAATGCTCTCTAGCCATTTGACGAGCTTCTTCGTCATTGATAGTTAGCACATCGACCTTAGCAATTACCTGCATCAAATCGTCCCAAGCGATGTCCATCCAGAAGTTCATGGTGTCCATGACCACGAGTTTCGGGCGTTCGTTCAATTGCTCTATTACGCGCATCTGAACTGCCGGAGCCAAGTTGCCCAGCATCAGGAAGTCGCAGTTTTTGTAGGCCTCGGGAACCACAGGGTCGAAGGTCGCCAGCACGTTGAGGTCAGTGACCAGCGTGTCGCGCGAGTTCATGTCGTAGTGGTATTTCCCCGACCAATAGAAAGACTTTTCGCCCTGCTTGATTTGCAGACCTCCTTGATCGATGCCGCGTTTGGTCATTTCATCGAGCATGGACTGCGGGAAGTCGTCGCCCACCACCGACACCAGGCCGGAAGCATTCACGAAGTGCGATGCGCACAAGGTGATGTAAGTAGCTGCACCACCAATCACGCGATCTTGCTTCGCGAATGGGGTTTCAATAGAATCGAAGGCAACGGTGCCCACAGCGACGAGACTGGCCATAGAAAAAATTTTGCGCGAAGATATTGTGGATTGGTGGATAAGTTGTAATATTGCAGCCCTTTTCAGAAAGACCCCTTGAAATCGGTGTTTTAGTCTTGCCTCTGCCCTCGGCCTCGCTCGGGCGGCGGGATTTTCGAAAGTGACAGCTGCCTTCGACTTCGTTCAGGCAGCGGTTCAAAGAGAATAACTGGTGAGATTGCTAAAGCGATGGAGGGAGTTTCTTTTGAATATCGAATGCGGTATTCAACGGAAGATTCCTCAGTAGCTCAGCTGGTTAGAGCACATGACTGTTAATCATGGGGTCC
>JAURKF010000310.1 GCA_030831885.1 Flavobacteriales bacterium | reverse complement strand
TCTGAGTTTCCAAGTACGAAGGGTCGTAGGGATGAGGTAGATGGTCCTTGTATCAATTCAAGACTTTTTCGACGGAAGACCATGCCCGCTCGCCACGGCAATACTACATATGACACCGCAATGGTGTCGCCTGCTGGAAGGTTGCGAACCCATAAGCGCGCTTGTTGAGAAAGGAATAAATAACGTGTTGCGTCCATCGTATCGCCTTTATGTAATACAACCAAGGATTCCGGCCAAATTGCCAACGTATCGAGCTGCAAGGTGTCGGAAGTAATGACGAGAGAGTGTTGCCGTAACGTTGACCATTGAGCATGCGCATCCCAACCCACAATCCACATGAGTAAACAAAGAGACCACCGCAGGTGATTAGGTATGGAGCTGACAAGCATCAAGGTTAAGGGCAAAAATCGACAAGAACTTGTGGCGCAAAGGCATGATGAACGCCACAAAGGGAAATAAATTATACCTGCTTGATGATGCATTGTCAGCGCCGTGTGGTATTCATTTCGTTAGATTAGCCGCATGATTCTGAATTTAATCCGCGAGAGCTTTCTGTTTGCGTTGCACGCTCTGAATGCAAACAGGCTGCGCACGGTACTTTCCTTGCTTGGAGTCACCATTGGAATCTATTCAATCATCTTTGTGTTGAGTGTCGTTGATAGTATGGAGTCCGAAATGAAATCCAGTTTCGACAGCATTGGTTCGGATGTAGTTTTTATTCAAAAGTGGCCATTTGGACCTGAGGACGGTGAAGAGGATTATGCGTGGTGGAAATACATGCGCAGAAGGCCCCCGGCATTGCGGGATATGAAGGTGCTTGAAGAAAAAATTGAGTGTGCAGACGCGGTTGCTTTCCAATCGTCGACAAGTGGAACTTCATCTTATATGAGCAACAGCTTGGAAGACACTGGTATTATTGGTGTAACTTACGATTACAACAAGGCCATTGCATTGAACATAGCCGAAGGCCGATACTTCAATGAAATAGAGGCGGAGGAGGGTAAGAACTTCGCCATCATTGGCAACACGGTGAAAAGTCAGTTGTTCGGAATGGACTCACCGTTAGGCAAGGAGATTAAGATAGGGGGCTTGAAAGTGCAAGTCATTGGTGTTTTTGCCAAGGAAGGCACGACGCTGTTTGGCGATGGAATGGATGGGGCTGTAATGATGCCCTTCCAATACGCCACCCGACTTATTCCGCCTCAAAATGAGGATTCGAAAATTTTCATTAAAGCGAAGTCCGGTGTTTCCAATCAGCAATTACGCGATGAGGTAACGGGCGCATTTCGGGAGGTTCGGCGCATTAAACCAAAGGCCGACAAAGACTTTTCCATCATCGAGTCATCCATGATAAATGAAATCGTCGATAGCATAATTGACGTATTCAATATAGTGGGATTGGTTATTGGAATTTTCTCCATTCTGGTGGGAGCGTTCAGTATTGCCAATATCATGTTTGTGTCGGTTGCGGAAAGAACTCCACTTATTGGTATTCAGAAGTCGTTGGGTGCAAAGAATTATTTCATCTTAATCCAATACTTGTTTGAGTCTATTTCACTTTGCATCATCGGCGGAGCGGTTGGGCTTTTATTGGTTTGGCTCACCGTGATGGGACTTGGAGCCGTAATCGATTTTAGCTTTATACTTCCAATCGAGCGCGTGGTTGCCGGCATAACCATTTCAGTGGCAGTAGGTGTAATAGCAGGTATAATACCTGCGATAAAAGCCTCTCGTCTTAATCCGGTTGATGCTATTCGCTCTGTGTAATTAGCCGCGCCACAACAATGAACTATCACCATAGCTCAGGAATCTGTAGTCGTTATCTATCGCATGCTGATACACCTGCCTCCAACCATCACCGATAAAACCTGCCACCAGCACCATCAGTGTGCTTTTTGGTTGATGAAAATTGGTAATAAGCCCATCCGTCAAGCGAAATCGAAATGAAGGCGCAATGAGCAGGGATGAAGAGGCATGCAGATAATCGAGCTCTTTACTATCCAAGTACAGAATAAGGGCATCGAGCGCTTCTTGCAGTGTGACACGCTCCTCATTGTAATGATACATTTCCCATTGTGAGAGAAGCGGCATTTCATTCCATGTTATTCCTCGCCTCAACTGAACTCCTAGTCCGAACAATGACTCTATGGTGCGCAAGCTTGTTGTGCCGGCCACAATCAGACGCCTATAATCATGGTTGCGTAACTTGATAAGGGTGTTGCGCGAAATAGAAAACCACTCGCTATGCATTTCATGTCCGCTCAATGTTTCCGAACTGACAGGCTTGAATGTTCCGGCACCCACATGCAGGGTTAGCTCATCAACTTGCACATCTCTTTGTTGTAATGATTGAAATACAGCTTTTGTAAAATGAAGCGACGCTGTGGGGGCGGCAACGGAACCTTGATACTTGGAAAACACTGTTTGATAGCGCTCAAGGTCGGATAGTTCGGCTTCACGGTTGAAATATGGCGGAAGTGGAATTTTTCCTGCTGCGTCGAGAAATTCTGAGAAAACCAAGCTTGGATCATCCCAGGTAAATTCAATAATAAAGGCATCGTTTTGACGACTAATACAAGCAGCATAGCATTGGACTGAGATGCCATTTCGATTGATTTTCACACCAATCAGTTGATCGTCCTTCCATTTTTTTGCTCCGCCAACAAGGCATTTCCATCGAATTCCTGAGCCGGCTGCCATAGCATCCTGATGACCCATTCCCATCGGGTCGAGGCAAAAAACTTCAATAGCACCGCCAGTTTCTTTGTAAAGGATAAGACGCGCCGGTATTACGCGCGTATTGTTTATGACGAGTAAATCTCCCGCCTCGAGCTGGTTGGGTAAATCGTAAAAATGGGAATCGAATATTGCTCTATCGTGATAAACTAGCAACTTCGATTGATCGCGCTCAGGAAGAGGAAATTTTGCAATCCTATGCTCGGGTAACTCATATTGAAAGGTGTCGATGGATAATTCGCTCGGATGCATGGCGGCAAAGAAACGCAGCTCTTGCCTAAATAAAAAAATTATGGCCGAACGTTTTCGGCCATAATTCTAAACCTTAACTAAAACTAACTATACTAGATGAAGCAGTGAATGCTTCAGCCGTGTGTTACTTATTCTTCATGTGAGAATGCGCTTCACGACCCGCCCCAAATACCAATTTTAAAACCTGAATAACCCATAAAAGTTGTGCACGCATATTCATTTAACATTTTGCGCATCTTCTATAATTACCAGATTGTCACTTTTAATGGTGTATTTCAATCCCATTGGTAAGCAAATCAACTGCAGTGCGTCTTCTAAATTTTTATTGTTGAATCGGCCGGTGTAAAGCCTACCCTCAAGAGAAGGTGTTTGCAATCTCACCCCAAATTGACGCTCTAGTTCCTTGAGCACATCGGTAAGTGGTGCAGATTCAAAACTGAATTCACCCTTGCGCCAATCCGGTTTCGCAAGTTCAAATTCGCTCAGCTGTAAATTCCCATTTTCTAGGTTAGCTGCGAAACCCGGTGTAATTTCTACCGACTGTGAACCGACACGCACCACCACCTTACCGGTGTGACAGGCAACCCGGAAATCATTATTTCGCGCATACACATCGAACGAAGTTCCAAGCACTTCGACAATGCCTGCAGATGTTACTACACTAAACTTGCTGCCCTTCACCACTTCGAAAAACGCTTGCCCTTTCAAATCGAGAACACGTTCTTCGCTCCAGTCTTCCGAGAAGGAAATGGTAGATTCAGCATTCAACGCGGCAATCGAAGCATCGGGCAACGTCACAACTTCCATTTTTCCTGTGCCGCTTGAAAAGGTTTGTAACTCTTGATCGGGCCAGAATAGGATTAATCCAACAATGATGGCGGCAGCAGCGGCAACAGAAATCATGGGCCTCCAACTGAAACGAACCACCTTTGGATTTTTCTCGAGTTGGTTGATTTTGTCTTGAAGCTCAAGCCATGCCTGATCGGTTGACTTTCCTTCGGGAGCCTTCCAACGCTTCAATATGTTTTGATATTTATTCATCCTTGGCCGAGGCCGTTGGTCTTACAATGCTATCTTTCTATACCCTACCTACATCCTTTAAAATCATTCAATTTCTAGCGGAACATTGGTTGTTGAGATGGCTGTTACAAATCCTTTACCCCCGATTACATTGTCGAGGCCATTTTTTAACAGGCCGCGAATATCGCTCGGATCAAAGAAAAAAAGTCCCAAAAGCTCATCATTTAACACTGAAATTCTCAATTGATGAGATCCATAAAATGTAAATGCCTCGGCATTCAATTGCAGTTGGGATGACACTTGGGGTCCATTGAATAATTCCCCGAAATTACCCGGGCCTAACGGTAATGGTATTGGTTGTCCCTCGGTGCATTCGAGTTGTAAGGCGAACTCAGCATTGCTTGAAGGGACTAACCATTCGATAAGAGTGCCCGTATTTTCAGAATATACCAGCGTATCGTCCGCTATCGATGTGATAATCGCCTGGGGTGGGAAATCCACAACCACGCGCGCTGTATCGCTGCTGCGGAGCCAGTTCAATACCACCCGCTCACCTGCCTGAGGAAGCCGTTCAGATTGCAATGCATAGGAAGCATTGGTGAACGTGAATGAACCTATCTCTCCATCGGGAAACACCAACTCGAATCGATCGTCATTAGTTATTTGATAGTTTTCATTATCAAATAAGACAGCGTTAATGATTGGTACTTCCCCTGCAACCCACAACCCGAAAATAGCTTTGTTTTCCATGGAAAAATCAGCGGTCTTGCTACAGGAGCTCAAACATATAATCGCTATGTAGAAAAACTTTTTCATCAAAACTGACAGATGAGGTTAATGGAGGGTATGCGCCCAAGCATTCGAATTTCACGCGCATTTACTCCTATTGAATTTGGTGCAACGCTGTATTGTAATGCCCTATAATTGGGAGTGTCGAACAAATTATATACTGACAACACCACTTGCCATCGCATCGTGTTCCATTGCCAGCGATAACTACCGGCTAAGTCAGCGCGCAGATAGGGCTGCGTCAGTGCTCGATTATATCCACCGTAAAGTGGAACAGGGCGTTGAGTGCCATCAGGCATTGGATAGAGATAAGAGCCAAGCCAAGCCGTGTAAGGTGCTCCGCCGGCAGCGATGAAAAAAAAGCTTGCATTCCAAGCACCCTTCGTCCATTCATAGGCGGCCTTGCCTTCCATTCTTCTGTTATACGTCTCAGAAATATCAGTCACATCGAACCCATTGTAATTCGATTGTGCGCTTAACCATGAAGCGCTTACCAGGAGTTTATGAGGTGATTTTTCATATTGAAGCGTTGCATCAAGCCCTGCTATTCGTGAATTTCCCACATAGAACTGATTCAAAATTCCTGAAGAAAATTGCCCGGCTGCAGCATCGAGTACTTGACCGTCAGTGAGCTTATAATAGGCCTCCAGATCGGCGCTCCAATGTTGACCTGTATGATTCACGCCAACCAACACCTGATTGGATGTAAGGATCGGAACATCTTCGCTAGCCGGTTGCCATTGATCAGGTACGTTTTGATACATGCTTTGATTAGTAATTCGCTGCACGAACTGTAATGAGCGTGAAACTGCCGCCTTCAAAAACAACCTCGAGTTCATTAAGGCATACCGAATGGAAAAACGTGGTTCCCAATATCCTCTGTGAGTTGAAAGATTGTATATGTTGAAACGCATTCCGGGCTGAATAATCCAACGAGCGCGACGTATCTCATCGCCTGCAAATACTGTTGTTGTGAAGCCGGATTTCACATCGATGGATTCCGGATTTTCCGAGCTGCGTTGCTTGTTGTTTGTGTTAACATGATTGAATGCAATACCCCATTTCAATTCATGCCTTCGGCTTTTCCATTTCCAGCTGTTCAATGCCGACCAGTCGTGCAGCGTCACATCGCGAAACGAAAATTGCGTGCTATCAATTCCGAATAAATTATTTCGAATTGAATCTGTAGAAAAATAAAATCCCCTGAACTGAGAATAGCCAAGGCTATTGATCACTTCGATACGTGGTGAAAGCTGCGCGCTCCAGCGTAGCGAAAGCCCACGATTTGATTTTGCCGATTCATCGCTATAAAGTATATCGGAAACATTCACATTTTCTGCGGAAGACGTATCGGCATAATTGAAGTTCAGTGCATCGCGCGATGCATAGAAACAGGCATTGAAATGGTGGTTGAATGCGGGACGAAAGGTGATCTTGGCATTGATATCCTGAAACAATAATTGCGGATCAAATTTTCTGGCAGCTTCCTCCGCATCGGTGCCAGTAGGAGCCACAATAGAGGAAGAATAAAGTGTTTTGAAAATTTCACGATATGCAGGTCCCTTGATGTAGTCGGTGATAGAACGCCTACCACAAATAAACAAAGCCGCCTTTCCGTTGCTATCAAGTGGAGTCTCGAGTGCTCCGGAAATACTCATGGTGCCAACTTCTATGCGGGCAGAAGGCTTTCTCAAATCGCCCTCACGCCCAGTCAATTCAACTGATCCGGCTGTTCGCCCACCTTGAGAAGGTTCATTAAAATTCTTGTTGACGCGCATGGATTTTACAGCATATGC
>JAURKF010000309.1 GCA_030831885.1 Flavobacteriales bacterium | reverse complement strand
CAGTAAGAACAAAAAAACACGTTCTCCATTGTCAACTCAATGCATCCCTTACCCATTACCCCTTAACCCTTACCCCTTACCCTTCATCCCTCACCCCTACTTTCTCTCCATCATCTTATTCATCCCCATCATTTGCTTCATCACCTTTTCCATTCCTTCCGGTGAGCCATCGAGGAATATAATATTTCCTTTTCCGTATTCAGCGAAGTTTTTGACGGCTTCGGTCCACATACTGAACATGATTACCGAAGTATCGAGATTCGCCTGTTGCATTTCGCGTGCTGCATTTTGCATACCCCGAGCAACTTCCTCGCGGAATAAGGCCACACCCTGACCGCGCATTTGAGCCGCCTCACGTTCTGCCTGTGCGGCAATCTTGATGGCATTTCCTTCTGCCTCGGCTGCTTTTGTCTTGGTAATTAATAAGGCTTGACCTTCGTTCTCTGCTGCCGCCTTTAGGTTATTGGATGCAACCACTTGCGCCATTGACTTGATAATGGCCTCATCAAAGGTGATATCGTTGATTTGCAGATCCTGTAAATGGTACCCCCACTCTTCCAGTCGATTATCGATTTCGGCTTTCACGTGCTCAACGATTTCATTGCGAAGTCCGAGTACTTCGGCTTGCCTCTTGGTGGCAACAAATGCACGAATAGTTCCTTCAATGGTTCGCACCAATGCCTGCATGAGGCTACGCTCATCAATGAATTTGAAGGCCACTCGCTTGATTACCTCTTCCTCACCACTCATAACTGAATAGAGTAACATCGACTTGAAATAGACATTGGCTTGGTCGAACGTTACCGCCTGGAACTCCATTTCCACACTTCGATTTTGGGTACTTATTTTCTTGAATACAACTTCGATGAAGGGAATTGTAAAATTCAACCCGGGCGAGAGGACTCTGCGGTATTTACCAAACACGGTCACTACACCCATCATTCCTTGTTGAATTACAACGAATGACTTCAATAGAAAAAAAACTAGAAAGACAAATAGTATTAATTTAAAAGGGATTGCTTCCATCTTGATTAGAGTATTTAATTATGAATTATACAACGAAGGTATGCAATCAAGGCATCAGTAAACTATTTACTTAAAAAAGAAGCGAGCGACTGCAACGCCCTTGCGCGATGACTCATCGTGTTTTTGGCATCCATGCTCATTTCGGCAAAGGTCGTGTCCAATCCATCCGGAACGAACACAGGATCATAGCCGAAGCCTTCCGCCCCGCGAGGCGAATCGATAATCTTCCCATCCACAACACCTTCAAAAAGATGTTCTCTCCCCGACTGGATTAAACAGATCACCGTTCGAAATCGTGCACTTCGATTCGATTTATCTTTCAATTCACTGAGTAATAAAGCCATGTTATCAGCCGCATTTTTCTGCGGACCAGCATAGCGAGCCGAAAAAACTCCGGGTTTACCGTCCAGTGCTACCACCTCCAGTCCGGTATCGTCGGCGAAACAATCGCAACCATATCGCTCCCATACATACCGCGCTTTAATTCGCGCGTTCTCTTCGAGTGTGCTGCCTGTTTCCGGAATTTCCTCCGTGCAGCCAATTGCATTCAGGCTTTTCAGTTTCCAACTGCCCCCCATCTTTTGCTCAACTTCCATCACCTTGTGCTCATTGGCACTTGCAAAAACAATTTCCATAGACCAACCTATTTGAATTTAATTTTCCCTGTCTGTGTTCGTTCAATAGAAGTTACAACGATGATTTCCTTGGGAACCTCGTACTTATCAAGAACCCACTTCATCTTCTCTTTCAATTCGCCAACAGCCATCTCATTTTCCGATTCAATGTACAGCACTATGCGCTGTCCCAGTGTCTCATCGGTAAGAGCAGCGATGTAATAGGGCGCATCCAAAAGCATCGATAATTTTCGCTCAATCACCTCTGCAAACAACTTTACTCCGCCACTATTAATAACCCGATCATATCTGCCTCGATAATAAAAAGAAGTTTCAGAATTTAATTCAACGACATCCTGCGTCTCAATAATTTCATTGGAAATATGAGGCGCTCGTATGCGCAGTCTTCCCGCCGCATCAGTTTCAACCGTTACGCCCGGCAACGTAGTAAAAGGCTCGTCATTTAAGCTAATGGGACGCATCGCAATATGACTGAGTGTTTCGGCCATTCCATAGGTCTCCAAAAGATTTCCGTTACATCCTGCGATGGATTGTCGTATGCCATCAGGAATTGCTGCACCTCCCACGATTACCGTTCCGAATCGGCTCAGCAATGCAAACTGGTTTTCCGTAAGGCGGGCCAATTGCATGGGAGTGAACGCAGCGAAATCAAATGATTCAGATATTTTTTCCAAAGGAGCGGCTACCGGTTCATATGCCGTTAGCTGCCATCCCAACTCCATAGCGCGCACCAACATCATCTTCCCGGCAATAAAGGAAGACGGAAGAACCAACAGTGCTCGTGTATTTTCAAAGCATCGCAGGTACTGCCCCGTCATGCAGGCACTGGCCTGCATCGCTGCTTTGGGAATGCTTATCATCTTTGGAGTACCGGATGATCCGGATGTTTGCACTACAATCGTTTCCTCTTCGTCCAACCATTGCATCATAAATTGGAAGTGCGACTTTTCCCACGCATCAGCTGTTTGCATCATTTCCGTTAGCCGGAGCCTCCACTGCTCGCAGCTGAGTGCAATGTCATTGTAAGTAAAAGACCCGTGCACGTTCATGGGAACAGCGATTTTAGGTTCCAATACAACTCTTCATTGTAACGCAAGAAGCCGTGCTCGACCACCCAGGGTGATTGTACATTGTTGCTAAAGAGGGCTCCTGTTCCAAGGCCTTGCGGCATACTTATCTTTTTTGTAAGCACCCATTGAGCGATAGCATTCAACCCAATGTTCGATTCAAGCGCCGAAGTGGCCCACCAGCCAATTCCTCGCTCTTCTGCTATTGAAACCCATTCATCGCATCCACTGAATGCACCGTGAAGCGTTGGCTTCAGCACGATATAATGCGGCTTAATTCCATCCAAAAGCGCACTTTTTTCTGACACATCATGAACACCAATAAGTTCTTCATCCAACGCAATTGGAATGGGCGTCCTTTCCACAAGTCGGGCCATGGACTCGCCTTGACCTGCCTTGATTGGTTGCTCGATGGAATGAATAGTAAATCGCGAGAGATCACTTAGTTTTTCAAGTGCCAGTTCCGGATGAAAGGCACCATTGGCATCCAACCGAATTTCCAAATCTGTCAAGGCGTATTCGCGGCGGACCGTGCGAAGCAGAGAAAGCTCATCTTCAAATTGGAGCGCTCCTACTTT
>JAURKF010000308.1 GCA_030831885.1 Flavobacteriales bacterium | reverse complement strand
TATGGTAATAAGCTTTATTATAACGACACGGCAAGAGTCGATAGCAGGGGAAATTTCTTTTTTGAAGGTAAACCCTACAATGAGTGTGGCAAGTATGCCATCGTAGTCAATAACGCGAGTCGAATGGATATCATAGTGGATCAGGAGGATATCGAGTTGGATTTTACTCCCGATTGTCGCATTGATGCTATTAATGTCAAGAAATCCAAAAACAACAAGGTTTTCTTTGATTATGTCCTCTTCATTTCAGATAAAATGCGCACGCGTCAACCCATTGATGCCGTATTGCAGGACTCTACCAAAACCGAAGAGGAAAAAAAGCCTTTTAGAGAGCAGTTGAGCAAGTTGAATGAAGAGGTTATTCAGTATCAGAAGGATATGATTTCGAAAAATCCTGACTTGCTCGTCAGTAAGCTTATCAAGATGTCGATGGACATTGAGGTGCCTTCGGCCCCCGCTGATTCTTCGGAAGATGGGAAAAGACTTTGGCAATATTTCTACTATAGAAATCACTATTTCGATAATATTGATTTGAAAGATCCTCGAATGATTCGTGACATGGCATATCATAAACTGGTGGAGAAATACATTACCCAGGTATTACCGCAAATCCCGGATACCATGATAGCGGAAGTGCAGCGGCTGGTCACTGCTGTGGGAGATAACAAGGATGGTTTCAAATACATCGTGCATCAGTTTACCTACAATTTTGAAACAGCTAAGATCATGTGCATGGACAAAGGCTTCGTGTATATGATAGATAATTACTATTCCAAGGGTTTGTGCGATTGGGTGAAGGAGGATAAAATCAAGGAAATGAAAACTTCAGCCGATGGAAAGCGCAATTGCCTCTGCGGGCAAACGGCACTCGACATTATTTTACCCGACTCGAGCAATGTATGGCAGTCTATGAATTCCCTCAAGACCAAGTACACCCTATTGGTTATTTGGGAGGCTACCTGTGGTCACTGTAAGAAGGAGTTACCGAAAATCAATGAATTGTATAAGCGTTGGAAGTCCAAGGGATTGGAGGTATTTGCCGTACACAACAACCTGGAAATAGATAAATGGAAAAAGTTTATTCGTGATGAGCAACTGGAATTCATGAACGTTTCACGTACTCCCGAAATTATGAAACAGGAAAAAGCTACGGAGCTCATTTACGGCGGAGTTACTACGTTGCAGAGCTTAAACTTCCATCAGTACTGGGATGTAAACAGCACCCCAAAAGTTTTCTTGATGGACAAGGATCATAAAATCATTGCCAAATCGCTTGGTGCAGAACAATTGGAGGATTTCCTCAACCGACTTGAGTCTGGAGGTGATATGTCGGCTCCGCTGAAAGAGGCTGAGTACGAGGACGAGGATCATGGTCCAGCCAAAGGCAATCCAAAGAGTAAATCACAAGCCCCGAAACGCCCCGGAAATAAGTAATTTGAAGCGCATCCATTGGGTGCGCTTTTTTTATGATTGAACACTATCTTCAAGTCGGAATGAAGCGATCGCAGCGAGATGCTGTGGTGGCAATGCTTACATTTCAACCGGAACTGATGGGCGAGTTTGTTCGTTTGGTTTTGGTAGGTACTCGAACGCAACGAATGAAGGGCGCTTGGGTGCTGTCGGGAGTTCACGCTGAGAATAATTCATTATTGCGCCCTCATTATCCTGAAATCCTATTGCATTTGCACTCGGAGGAGATTGGTGGAGTAAAGCGGGAGTTGCTGAAATGCTTTGTGAAGGCGCGCCTGTCATCCGACTCACTTCAACAATTGTTGCTGATTGCTATGGAATGGGTAACGGACCATAATCAAGACTTGGCTATTCGTTATGTATGCCACAAGATTTTGAAGGAACGGCTCGCTGATTTTCCCGAGTTGAACACCGAATTGAAAGAAAGAATTGAATTATACCGCGATAAGTTTGGCAGATTTCCTTAATAAAAAAAGCCCACAACACGTGGGCTTTTCAATTTCAATGCGTGTGCTTACTTCTTTTTGAAATACAGTCGCGTTATAAAAATGCCACCGCCATCATCTTTACCGGCATCGCTTTCAACGCCGCTCGCTACAAATGCCAACTCATAGCCTTGAGCGTCCATTTCGTTGAGTTTTGATGTAATAATCGCGTCGTTGGAGGCGATGTTCTGAAAGTTGATACCCACCAAACTAAAGAAGTTGAGCATCTTGGTTTCCTTAAATGAACTGATTTTGATGTCGCCGCGGTCAATATCACCTTGCTTGGTGTCTTTGCCATCAGAGCGCTCTGTAGTGTATTGGGAATGATCAACAGGTGAAGTGCTTTCAATCATTCTTGAGCGGCCAATTCCACCCGCTACTATTGATTCTACAATTGTTACTACTTGATATTGTGCTTGTGCTAATGAGCATATAGCAAATGCGGCAGTTGTGAGGAGATATTTTTTCATGTTGATTGGTGATTTCAAGATTATAAGTTGACGTGCATGTTGTAAAGCATGAAGGCATATCGATCTGCAACCGATTCAATAACTTGATTCGTGCTCATGCCTGCTCCATGGCCGGCACTTTTTTGAATACGAATGAGCACAGGTTCTTTGCCTGCGTGATATTCCTGTAGGCGAGCCGCAAATTTGAAACTATGCGCAGGAACAACTCTATCGTCGTGGTCGGCGGTGAATACCAGGGTAGCAGGGTAGTTTGTGCCTTTCTTCAGGTTGTGATAGGGCGAATACCGATACAAGTATTCGAAAGCTGTCTTTGAGCTATCGGCACATCCATATTCCGGAATCCATCCTTTACCTACCGTGAACAGATGGTACCGAAGCATATCCAGCACGCCTACTTCGGGCATGGCAACAGCAAACAGCTCGGGGCGTT
>JAURKF010000307.1 GCA_030831885.1 Flavobacteriales bacterium | reverse complement strand
TTTGAATCGAAAACGAAAGCCATCCTGCAGATAGATGAATTCGCTTACAGGAATAAAAATCGTGTCGAAAATAGCAGCATCGCCTCCACCTTCGATGGCCCATACGCGCGACCATTGTCCTTCTTGCAAGGGACTGTAAAATTCAAGAATGAGTGAATCACCATCGGCCCCCAGGATTCCATCGGAGTCAGGGGCATTGCCTAATCCGCCGCCTTGCAAGTGGAATACAAGGTGCACGCTGTCATCGGGCGTGAGTCCCGATAAGTTGATTGGAAGCGACGTCAACGAATCGGCTAGTCCCCAATCTAAAAAGGCTTCGGTTATAGTCGGAAAATAGAGCGTATCACTATAGGGTGTGCCGTCCGATGCAAGTCCATCGAGCGTTGCAACACCAATTGTCATCGGGTTTAAAGGGAAAGTTGAATTGATAAATGCGGCGTTATCTGACCATTGTTGCCACTCAATAGGAATGGCAGGATTCGATGTAGGAAGTGTATTGCGTGAAAAATCGTCAAAGAATGGTATTGGCAGAGATGAGCCTCCGCGCTGATTGCGGGGTGCGTAGCGCATTTCGGCTTCGTGTTGCTCCCTTAAAATGGAGTTGTACCGCAATGCATATTCTGATTCCTGCGCATGAACCATTGTGCAGGAATAAATAAAACAAGCCGCGAATGCGGTAAGAATTAAGAAATTTCGCATGTTCACGTTTAGTCTTGTGTGCTATCAGGCGCACACGGTGTATTGTAAAGCCACAAATCTACGATACGACCTGCCGTTGTACCGCGCATGGGATCATGTTCCGGATCCTGCCTGCAAACGAAGTAAGTGGACGAATCTTGTGCTGTAGGAGAAAGAATGTTCGGCTCAAAACGGCAGTTGCACTCGAGGTTGAGCGTGTCGAGAATCGTCTTAGCCTGAGCGCATGTCATTCCTGTGAAATCAGGCACCATGATTTTTTCCTTTATGGCTCTTCCAATTACCAGTATAACTCTTGAGCCCCTGGCAATCTCATCGGTGGCCTTCAGCGATTTTCCGCGCTGAGTAACTCTTATTATACTGTTATGGAGAGTATTGTTGTTTTCGTATATTGTATCGAAGTCAATCGATTTATTGCGCAATTTGATCATAGCTACCGTTGCATAATCACCTTGCTTGATGCCAAGTTTTTCTTTGGGTGCGCTTAGGCGGTAAATCGTCAGAAATACCTGTCGACCTTCTTTTACCTGACTGTTGAATGAAGGGCTTTGATCGAATACAGATCCCGGTGTTGCTTTTCGGTCGTAGATGCTGTCTACAATCATATACCCCAGGTTCCGCTCTTGCAGGGCCCTGATGGCATCATCTGAGGAAAGCCCTTTTAAATCGGGCACGCTTACGAATTCGCCATGGCCTGTGTACCAGCTTAGTCCAAGCCAAACACCTAGAATAATTGTTACGTAAAGCAGCGAAATCCCAAGGGCTGCTTTGCGAAACGAAACACTTCGAATGAAACTCGTCATGGATTGGAGCCGCAATTATGCGTTCAAACTTAAGTCACTGAGCCACAAAGAATGTGTTGGAATAGGAGATGTTATTGACGAACGTAAGGTTAATAACCTAGTGGAGGGTCAGTCAGAGAAAATATCCTCTAACGCTAGTTTCAGCATGTAAACGTCCAATGGCTTTTCGATTACTCGCTTGACAATTGGGAATTTCTCTGCTTTGCTTATTACACTTCGGTCGATGCTGCTCGATAACATGAAGACATTCATCTGTCCTGTGATGGCAGTATCCAACTTTGCTAGCTCTTCCAAACATTGAAAGCCGTCCATTACGGGCATCATGATATCCAATAAAATGACGTGTCGTCCAGTTGTAAATAGGGAAGGCGTTTCACCAACCTGTTGAAGAAAACTAACAGCACTGGAATACGTGCTGATACGTTCAGAAATCTTCGCTAAATGCAGGAGTTTCACATTGACAGAAATGTCGATGTCATTGTCATCTACCAAATGAAAATTTATGTCACTCAAATCCTTCATCGCAAATTCGGAATCTCAAATGTAACGTGCGTTCCCTGATTTATCCTACTCACAACATTGATTTTTCCTCGCATTTTATTAACGACAGATTTTGTCAAATACATACCAATGCCGGTGGCCCAACCACTCGAGGAGTCTGAATGGATTGCGAATAGCTGTTGCACTTGCTCCGCCTGCATTCCGGTCCCTTGATCGGATATACGGAAAACTGCTTTTTCATCATTCTGAACAACGGTTATTTCAATTACGTTGTTAATTTTTGAGGCATCTGAATACTTTACTGCGTTATTAACGATGCTTTGCATGATGACGCGAAGCCTTGCAGAATCAGAATAGAACGTCCCATTTAGGTTGAAGTCGGTTGAAATCTTGCTCTGGGTGTATTGAGATAATGAAGCGCGTGCTATTACATCTTGAACGAGAGCTACAATGTCGACGACTTCGCAAGCAGGTTCTGCTTTTGCGTTTTGATAGTATTGATTGATTTGTTCGCCAAATGATCTTATACGAAATGCTTCAGCGAGTATTGTTTCAATGATGGCGTTGGTGTTCTGGCTTGATTCCTCTTGTCGGAGTTTTGCTACTGATTGTAAAATTACGTCTGCCGGATCCCGTATTTCCTGCCCCGTATGAAATACGAATTGCTCCAGTGAGCTAATGGAATTATCGAGCTCCTTGCTCTTGCGCAGCAGTTCTTGCTCGCGTTGATATTTCTCAAGAGCATTTTCTACGCATACTTCC
>JAURKF010000306.1 GCA_030831885.1 Flavobacteriales bacterium | reverse complement strand
GTCCACCGTGTCGCCAGGGGAAAAAACAACTTCATACTGGAGCTCTTCCGCTATGTTGGTGCAGTCAGAATATGTTGTTAGCGCCCCTGAAAATGGAATGCTGTATTGCGTGCGCGAATGATCGGTCCACTCGCCGAAAAGACTGTCGTTGCGCCATGTGCCTTTCAGGGATGAATCGAATAATGGAAGTTGAATGAAAAAGGAGTCACCGCGAAGTACTACGGAATCCAATCGAATAATCTCTTCGGAGTTAATTATTTGCCACCCCGAAGTGACGTTAATATTAAGCCGAGCGGGAATATTGCCGTTCGGTGTTGAAAAAAGTAGAGTGTAGTAACCTGATTTAGGGTAGGACGTTTTATGTGAGCACGCAACTAGCGCGCATGCGGTGATGATGAATAGCAAATAACGCACAGCCAAGGTTTATTAAATAAAGTACGAATCTACGTGTGTGGAAGGTACACTTAGTACCTTGTGCACATAATTATTTCACGTTGAATCATTCAAAATCAAAACCGGGAATCGTATTTGGAACCCCGGAACAGCAAGTGTTTTTTAAGGAGTTGCGCTCTCGCGTTGATAATTATTTCGAGACTACGGGTCAGAGTAAATATGCAAATGCTTCGATGGTTGTAAAGACGGTTGTCCTAGTTGTGGGATATCTGGCCGGTATTGTGTTACAGGCTGTTGTGGCGCCTGCGCCGGTCATGAGCTTTGCGCTTTATGCGCTGACAGGTGTTTTTCTTGCGGGTATTGGTATGAGTGTGATGCACGACGCTAACCACGGAGCTTATTCTGCCAATGAAAGCGTCAATCGATGGGTTGGCTATAGCTTGAACCTTCTCGGTGGTAGGCGCATGAATTGAAAGATGCAGCATAATGTGTTGCACCACACGTACACAAATATTGCCGGCCTCGATGAGGATATTGACACAAAGTTGGCCCTGAAACTATCGCCTCATGGAACGACAAGCAAGGCCCATCGCTACCAATGGATTTACGCCTTTTTTCTGTATATGATTTTAACCTTGTATTGGGGTTTGTTGAAGGACCTGGTTCAATTCATACACTATAAAAAAGTCGGAATGAATAGGCAATCGGTTTCCAAGAATGTGATTTGGCTTTTCAAAACAACGATTGTGAAGTCACTCTACTTTGGTGCTTTCGTTGGATTGCCGATATATTTTGGAATGCCTGTTTGGCAGGCAATTGTTGGTTTTCTGATTATGCACGCTGTGAGCGGATGGATACTGTCAGTCGTATTTCAGTTAGCACACGTGGTGCCGGACGCATACTTTCCACAACCGGATGAGAATGGATTTATTCCCTACTCATGGGCCGAACATCAGTTGCGAACGACCATGAATTTTTCGACCAAGAACAAGTGGTTGTCGTGGTACGTTGGTGGTTTGAATTTTCAAGTTGAGCATCACCTGTTCACCAAAATTTGCCACGTGCATTATCCGGCAATTTCGGAGATTGTAAAAAAGACAGCTGCAGAATACAGTGTTCCGTATTATGAGAAATCTACGTTTGGTGAGGCATTGCGAGAGCACATACGTTTTCTTCGCATGCAAGGCATACCAAAGTTGAGTGAGATTGGAGGATAGAATTAGTCTCCTTTGACGCGATTTGGTTTGAATACCAAGTGCTCTCCACGACCTTTTTTGAAAATATTTCGGCCCGGTGCTTTCCCACGGCGCAATTCCTTTTGTGCTTCTTCCGGTAGACACGCTATTTCCTTGCATGCATCCGAACAACAGTTATTCATTTTTTCGCGGCAGGTTGGGCATTGAATGAACAGAATGTGACACGCCAAGTTTGAACAGTTTGTGTGGTGATCATACGGTTCTCCGCATTGGTGGCATTGTGCAATGACATCGTCAGAAATGCGTTCTGCTAGTCGTTCATCAAATACGAAATTGACTCCCAGAAAACGGTTTTCCAAGCCCTGTGATTGGATATCGCGTGCATATTTTATTATGCCGCCCTCCAATTGGTGGACGTTTGGAAAACCCTTGTGCTTGAGATAGGCAGAAGCTTTCTCGCATCGAATACCCCCGGTGCAATACATCACAATGTTCTTTTCTTCTTTGCCCTTCAGCATGTCTTCTACCATTTCAATTTCTTCACGAAATGTGTCGGCATCGGGTAGGATGGCGTTTTTGAAATGGCCCACTTCACTTTCGTAGTGGTTGCGCATATCGATGAGGATGGTGTCCGGTTGCGCGGTCAGCTCATTGAACGCTTGCGCAGAAAGGTGTACGCCTGTATCCGATGGGTTGAAGTTCGGGTCATCGATACCATCTGCCACGATTTTGTTGCGCAGCTTTATGATGAGTTTGTAGAACGATTTGCTGTCATCTTCAACAGCTGTGTTTAGACGAACACCATCCAAAAACGTAATATTGAAGAGGTTTTCGCGAAACGCCTCGAATCGGTGAGTGGGCACTGAGATTTGGGCATTGATGCCTTCAGAAGCGATGTAGGTGCGACCCAAAACACCCAGTGATTCCCATTGCAAAAAAAGGAAATCGCGAAAGAATTGCGGGTTGGCAATCGGGTGGTATTTGTAGAACGAAACGGTGGTGCGTGGCTCGTTGCTTTGAACGATCTGCTCTTTTAGTACGCGTCGGTCCACGGTATTATAGAGTTTTTTCATCGGTACAATTGCATGTTATACTTCTGAGTATGTCTACAGCACGTGAATTGCTGGTGCGCAAATATAGGGATGAGGGGTAAAGGATTAAGTATAAGGTAGGATTACATATAACACAGCCGCCTCTTAATTCCTGCTAACCCGAAATCCTATTATCGTATTATCCTCCTTTATCTTAGCAACGATTAAACGAAACCCTTATGTCAAGTAAAGCCCCTAAACCTGTTGGTCTTTATCCGCACACTCGTCGCGTAGGCAATCTATTATTTTTATCAGGTGTGGGTCCGCGCATCGCAGGCAGTGATGCAACAGATAGTGGGGTTCCGGGCCTTGCCTTAGATAAGTTTGGCAACTACCTCACTTTTGATTTTGAAGCACAATGCCGCAATGTGTTTGATAATGTGCGTGTGATACTTGAAGAGAATGGAAGCAAG
>JAURKF010000305.1 GCA_030831885.1 Flavobacteriales bacterium | reverse complement strand
TTTCGTGCAATGGTTGTCCATTCGTGGTGGGCAGCGAAGGCAGCGAAGGTTGGGAAGGGCGTTATGATGAACTTCGTGCGCTAGCGGAAAGCAGTAATATCGGCATGGCTCTTATCAATAGCAATGAGGCTAAACGCGATAAAGGCGATGATCTTAAAAGCATGAAAACACGTGCTGATGAACATGGTTTTGCAAAATGCCGCTACCTGCTGGATGTGAACTCTAAGGTTGCGAACGCGTTCTTTGCGCGCACCACTCCTCATGTTTACCTTTTTGATGGCAATATGAAACTGGTATATAAGGGTGCTATCGATGATAATGTTGACGACAGCAAAAAAGTGAAAGAGCCTTATTTGAAAAACGCAATGCAAAATCTCTCATCAGGCAAGAAAATCAAGCCTGAAGAAACCAAACCGGTTGGATGCAGCATTAAGCGTGTCGGATAATTATTTCTATTTGTTGGCAGGTGGAATCCACATGAAAAAATGCGGATTGTTTTTAAACGATTCAATGCTTGGAGAAGCCACCAGCAGAGCTAAATCTACAATCCATAATATGGCGCCCCCGCCAAAAGTCAAAGTATATCCTATTGGCACTTTAATATCTGTTCCCAGGTAAAGCCTGTGCATACCGAATAAGCCCAGCGTTATATCAAGTGCAATAGCTACTAATCTAGGATTTTCCGTTTTCTGCAATGCGGCCCTGAACTCCCAGAAGCCATCATCGTTTTGTGACATCACTAATTGGGCTAATGTCGATTCCGAAAAGGATTGACTTCTTGCCTTGGTCGCAAACAACGCAACTGCAATAAACATCAGGAAAATTCTCAGGCCTCGCATGAGCCTAATCGAATGTTAGGTTAGAATCAACATAGCATCGCCATACGCCCAAAAACGATATTTGTTCTTAATCGCTTCGTTGTAGGCATGCATAATCAAATCATAGCCACCATAAGCGGTCACGCACATCAGCAGCGCGCTTTCGGGTTGATGGAAATTCGTGATAAGACTATCTGCAATATTGAATTCGTATGGGGGATAAATGAATTTGCTCACCCAGCCGTCATATGGCTTCAGCAAACGATCGGTGCTTACACTGCTTTCGAATGCGCGCAATACGGTGTTTCCAACAGCACATACACGATGACCGGTTTGCAAGGCTGAGTTTACAATACGAGCAGTATCTTCAGGAATAATGCATTGCTCACTTTCCATTTTGTGTTTGGTCAAATCCTCCACTTCAACTTGGCGAAATGTTCCCAATCCGATATGCATGGTAATTTCCGGCATGTGTACCCCTTTGATTTCCGCACGCTTCAGCAATTCACGGCTGAAGTGTAATCCGGCTGTAGGAGCAGCAACTGCACCTTCGTGCTTGGCAAAAATGGTTTGAAACCACTCTTCGTCCTCCTGTTGAACGGGGCGATTGATATACTTAGGAATCGGTGTTTCACCTAGCTTGTAAACCAACGCTTTAAACTCCTCGTGCGTACCATCAAACAAAAAGCGCAATGTGCGACCGCGCGAGGTTGTATTGTCGATTACTTCAGCAACAAGTTCGTCATTTTCTCCGAAGTAAAGTTTATTTCCGATACGAATTTTACGAGCCGGATCTACAACCGTATCCCACAAAAGACTTTGAGCATTTAGCTCACGGAGCATAAAAACCTCAATCATGCTGCCGGTTTTCTCCTTATTACCCTGCATTCGAGCTGGAAAAACACGCGTGTTGTTGTTCACCATCACATCGCCCTCTTCGAAATAGTCGAGAATGTCCTTGAACATTTTGTGTTCGATTTTTCCGGAACGCTTGTGAACAACCATCAGCCGACTTTCGTCGCGGTGCTTGGCCGGATGCTGAGCGATTAGCTCCTCAGGCAGTTTGTAACGAAACTGCCCCAATTTCATCATGGAAATCAATGCTGTAGATTTTTTAAAGTGGCCGACGAATGTACGATTTTGAAAAGGCTATGTAAAGGGAAATTTTGCAACTAGCTGATATACAGATTTATATTTGTTAATAACGCAGGTTTGCAAGCTTTTCTAACAGCGATTCTACGGTCCAGGCATCATTCACATGGAACGGAATACTCTGAGTTCTGCGCAGAGCCGCCAAATGGGATCCGCTGCCGGCTCTTACACCCAATTCATTGGCAAGGCTTCGTATGTATGTGCCTTTGCTACAGACAATTCGAAATTCGGCTATTCCGAAATCGTAAGCGAGAATGTCAAATTCATCGACCACGATACGAACCGCCGGAATATCCAGTTTCTCGCCCCGACGGGCAGCTTTATAGGCACGCATTCCATCAACTTGTTTCGCACTGTAAACAGGCGGTATCTGCATTTGCTCCCCGGTAAGCCCCAATGCTGTCATCTCCAGAAAATCTCTTGAAAGATGCTCAATAGCAAAACTTCCTTCCGGACTAGTTTCCAAATCAAAACTGGGTGTTGTTTGCCCAAAACGAATTTGCCCCGTGTACTCCTTTGTTCCGGCTTGCAACTGATCAATGTCGCGTGTCATTTTTCCGGTACAGATAACGAGCAGGCCGGTAGCAAGCGGATCGAGAGTTCCGGCATGGCCTATTTTGAATCGCTGGGCGTGTCCATGTTCATTGGCCGGAATTTTAAGGTTATGCCTTACGAAACCCTTGATTTTGTTGAGAACATCAAAGCTTGTCCAACCCAAAGGCTTATCGATCAGCAACAGGCTTCCCGACGCGAATTCTTCAATACTTTCGAACGAGTTAGGTTTCTTCATGGACAGCAAAAGTAGAGCCGCCAACTAGATAGTCGGGTATTTGAAAATATCGTTTAGTTTTGAAGCAATGAAGCAAGTGCTTTTATCAGTTGTAGCAGTTTTTCTCTTGCAGGCCTGTATGTCCCGTGCTGAGCACGCTGCCGACTACAACGACCGAATTGTCGGGGAACAAAAATCGATTGTCGATGCACTCGTCATTATGGATTCTACATTCAGCGATACAAACGCAACCAAGGAATGGGTCGATATGAATTATGCGAATTTGCAGGCTCGTGTGAAGAAAAGTATTTTGGCGTTGGATAGTATTGGCCCTTTCCAAACCGATCCGTCATTACAACTTTCGGCCAAGGAGCTTTTTAGGTCATATGAGGCTTTGGTAGATCTCGAGTACAAGAAGCTTGTCGAAATAAAACTTCTACCCTCTGAGAGCGTGGATTTGGCTATTGTCGATTCCAACCTGGCTATTCAGGATAGAATTTTCACTCATTCCAAAGACGCGCAAGATCGATTCTACAAGGCGCAAGAAGAATTTGGCAAGAAGTATAACCTAGAGTTTAAATAGATTTTCAGCCGGAGAGCCGCACAACTAATTGCGCTAATATTTCATTACATCACACACCTTGTGTGTGAGAGAAAAAATTTCTCCCCACTTTTCAGGTTTTATAGGCACTTGAGGTGATATCCTAAAAAAATTTCAGAAAAAATGAAACTCATATGGGTTGGCTGCCGTAACAGGGTAAGAAGTTTAAATCACATCTTAACGAGCCATGAAAAAAACCCTATTCATAATCGCACTAATGTTGACCGCAATGTCTGCGCTCAACGCTCAGAGAGGAATGTTAGATAACGCAGTTGGCCTTCGCATGGGTCTAGGAGCCGGGGTTACTTTTCAGCATTTCACTAGTAATCGTGCCGCTTTAGAAGCAATCGCATACCAGCGATTGGGAGCAGTGAACCTTACTATCCTTGCTGAGGCACACGAAAAAATCTCTAATGTGAGCGGTCTTAGGTATTTCTATGGTGCGGGTGCTCATGCTTGGGTGTTCAACCAAAATAGTGTCCTGATGGATAATGTGTTGCGTAAAAACGCGTATGCACTAGGGTTGGATGCTATCGTTGGAGTGGCCTACTATTTCCGTTCAATGCCCATTTCATTCAGCGTGGACTGGAAGCCTGCCATCAACCTGAAAGGCAGCCACTACATCGAGTGGGATGCTGGTGCAATAAGTGCTCGTTACCGCTTCTAATTAAGGAGTACAGGGTGCGCCATAACAGCTCATGAATTGCTGAACGTCTTCAACCCCAATTATTCCATCTTGATTTAAATCGGCTTCAGGGCAATCCTCCAAACAACCGTACGATCCCATGATGATAAGCAGATCGTTGATGGTAATATTCAAGTCTCCGTCCATATCGCACGCACAGGACTGTGGTTCAACCGGAATAAAAGCTGCACAATCGCCTGTAAATACAAGTGTATTGTGATTGTCGAGATTGACGGCATCAATCACCTGATCAACACACGCTTCCGGGCCTGTAATTTCCGCAACGTATGCCCGCAGAATGGCTGTTGGTGCTGTGAATTTGGGCAGAAAGGTTGGATCATGACCAATTGCGCTGATATGATTGGCTCCAAATGCCAAATCAATATCCCAGTCAGCAATACCATCAAGCGGTAGCACGTCGGAAATGACAAATCCTGAAATCGTAAACTCAATACCCTTCAATTCTTTATCCGGATTCAGCACATAAATATCTACATACCCTTCAGCAGTATTTGTTTGCGCAATGCCAATTGTGGTGGAATGTTGAAGATTGGTAATCTCGCTATCGTATGGGCAATCGCCAATTTCTTCCGACGTTAGGCCCTGTTCTTCCTGTCCATGGATACATGCTTCCAGCATAACGGCATCTGTTACGGTAATAGATCCATCACTATTCAGGTCGGTGCAAAACGAAACTTCCACCGAGCCATCGATGGTCGCATCAACATAATGATGCACATCTTCTTCTGTTAACAAAGCATCTGATACAACATCACCGCGCTTTTCAATTCCTGGGCAATTGCCAGCACAGTCGGGATGGTTGTCACCAAAAGGAATTTCAAGACAGTCGACAACAGGCGTGCACATGGATATGTCTTTGGTGAAGTTTATCAAATTGCCCACACTGTCGCGGTCGAAGTGAATACATACCTGAGCAACGTTGTTGTCATAACGCTGTTCATAGTGCCCGGCGTTGTCGGGACTTTGGTCCCAATTGGTGCGCACAACCAGGAAGTAATCACCTGCAGGAACGTCTGTCACGTCAATCCACTGGCAAGCCAATCCTGAGCTGTAAATATCTCCGCAACCCGCAGTGATACCCATATTGCCACAACCGAATTTCGCAACTCCTCCTCCACTGCATTCAAGATCAAGCACACAAAATCCGTTTTTAAAACCTATTTGCGGCATGGGGTTACCTTCTTGGTCGAATAGCAGATATTCGGCATAGCCCTCGTAATGATAATGGTTGTGGCACTGATCCCACTCGAACTGACTATTGGCAGCCGATGGAACTCCAATAAAGTAATCCTGATTTCCTATGTTTTTTATATGAGTAGTGAAGCGCAGAATTTGGCGAGTGCCCATACCTTGCAGGCAGCCCTCATTCACAAGACATGCATCCGGGTTTTCAATGGTTGTGTTATAAAGTGATGTGTAGATAGTGTTACCCACTATCTCAAGATCAGGACCCAATCCATCGCATTCCGGGTCATCATTGTAATAGCAGGGTCCATCAATTTCTGCAACTGCGTTGTAGTTGCATGCGCTGATATCCGTGCAGCCGGTAACGGGGCCCAAATATTCAATTAAAAAAGGAATTGAGTCCGCACCACAAGAACCGCTATTGTCACCAACGCGCAAGTAGTAGGTGTAACCACCGGCAAGCATAGGAGTAATTTCCGCTTGAATTCCGCATAGGTCGTCGTTGTAAGTAAATGTTGCTTCATTCGTTTCATCAAAATTGAGCATATTGCAATAATCGTATAGCCACAACTTCGTATCACAGGTATTCAGTCCGCACGTAGTGATTCTATACTGGCCGTTCTGAGGCGGTGTAAAGGCATACCAGGAATTGGATTGGGGTGCCTGATTTTCTCCCATTTGGGCATAAAAAGGCACATTACAATTTTCACCGAGCACACACGAGTTGGTAGTTCTTAGGCGTATGTAAAAATTTCCGGACAAAGCACCGTAGCCGCCTACTCGGATGTAATACGTATTGCCCGGTATCAATGCCCCGCAGCCAAAATGAAGATAGGATGCATACCCTGGCCCCGCGTCGTCGTCGCAATACAATTGGCCTCCATCGCAGGCTGAATACACCGCAATGCGCGAGTCAGTAAGTGTTCCAAGCACTGTATAAAGGTCTAGCTCATCACCGGTGGCGACGAAATAATACCACAAATCCTTCATCAGGTTCGTCCCACTATTACCACACGTTGGATTTCCGGTGGTATTGGTTGCTAACGTGTTATTAGCAAACAAACTGTCGCCGTCAATCTCTATTTCGAATGCGTTTTCACATAAATCATTGGCCGGTACTGTTGCATTTTCACAGTTACCGTCGTCAAAGGTTGCGCAAGCATTGAAATTGAGGGCCGTCGCGTCGGTGCAGCCCATAATTTGTGAGCTGCTCAGCGTAATTGTGAAGGTTCCTACGATAGAATTGTAACCACCGGCTTGAAGGTAACAGGTGTCACCCGCCTCTACCATTGGGCAACCGATGATGAGTTGTGACATATATCCACCAAAATCATCATTACAGGCCAAAACAGCCGAGCCACAAGCACCATAAACCGCGATTCTGGTATCTGTATTCGTTCCAAGCGCAGTTTGAATGGTAACATTTCCACCGGGATGTATGAAGTAATACCAAACATCTTTGATTCCTGCACCACCGCAGCCGGGCTCAGGTCCGTTTACGACCGTATTCACATTGTTGGCGGTTATAGTCTCACCAATGCCAAGGGGAATTGCACCTGAGCATTCATCATTGGATGGGGCTTGAGCTAAGGAATGGTTACAAATCAACACGAAGAAGACTGCACCGCAAATAGAATAGAGATACTTCATGGCTTGGTTGAGTGTAACGAAAGTAGGCGATTATGTTCAATTTGCTTAAGCCAAATTCAGAAAGTAAGGCCCGTTAAATCAAGTTAACCGGCGACCGCATCTGTCGGATGAACTGCACCTTTGCTTTTTTTACAGCTCATTTTTATCAGCTTGTAATTTCGATGCTGATGGAAATTTGAAGAATACCAATGAATACCAAATACATCCGTTTACTTGTTGTAGGCAGCGCTCTCGCAGTGGTGGGTTTGATTGCCATTCAGGTATATTGGATTAGTAATGTTTTCACCTTACGGGAGCAGGAATTTTCAGAGCATGTAAACCAAGCACTTAAATATACAGGGACTGAACTTGAAAAACGCGATGTTGCCAAGGATTCTATGGCAAGCTCTCCTTCCGTCAGTTTAAGCGCACCCAATAAGGAAAATCTTGTAATTAGTTACGGAGGCGGAGATGTAAGTGTGTTGCCGCAATCGACATTTGGTCAAGATAGCGTCTCGGTTGACCCGCTTGCTGCTGTGGGAGAAAAAGATGCAAAGATTCTTTCGCAATCGGGGATTTTGGATGATATCATGGGCGGACTGCTGGAGTTGGACATTTATGCGAGTGTAATCGATCGTATTGATACGCTCGTGCTGGACAGTTTGTTGAATCAATCGCTGAACGCTCAGGGGGTTAAGGCAGAATACGATTATGGTATTTTCAATAAACTACAACAGCCGGAAATAATCCCGGCCCATTCTAAGCTCAATGCGGATCAAATTCAACGCGAAGGATACCGAATACAGCTTTTCCCAAACGACCCCATTGCAGACCCTAACTACCTGTGCATTTGGTTTCCGCGAGAACGACAATACGTCTTAAGCACGATGGGAACAATGCTTCTTACTTCGGCGATACTCATGCTATTAATCATGTTGCTTTTTTCATTCTCCATCAATACCATTTATCGTCAGAAAAAACTGAGCGAAATCAAGAATGACTTCATAAATAACATGACTCATGAATTGAAAACTCCCATTGCTACAATTTCGCTTGCGTGTGAGGCGTTAAGTGATCCGGACATGAGAACAGGTGAGAAGGCAATAACCAATTATGTAGGTATGATTCGGGATGAAAACAAAAGGTTGGGAATATTAGTGGAAAACGTTTTACGAACATCGATTTTCGAGCAGGGTCAAATAAAACTCAAGCTTCAGCAATTTGATATACACGAGGTGATTCGTCAGGTTATTACCAATATCGACATTCAGATTAAAACACGAAATGGACAAATCGTAACTCGGTTCGATGCCAAAAATTCAATGGTAAAAGGGGATTTGTTGCATATCACCAATGTGGTCTATAACCTAATCGACAATGCCATTAAGTACAGTGAGGGTAGTCCTCGCGTAGAAATTCTTACATCAGACGAACCGAGAGGAATCGCCATCTCGTTTGTTGATTTCGGAATTGGAATCAGTAAAGAAAATCAACGTAAAATTTTTGATAAACTCTATCGTGTGCCAACCGGTAATATTCATAACGTGAAGGGCTTTGGTTTAGGCCTTAGCTATGTAAAAGGCGTAATGGAAATGCATGGCGGCACGGTTGATGTAATGAGCGAAATCAAGAAGGGAAGCACCTTCATCATTCATATACCTATTGAACATGAAAAAGAAAACCAAAATTCTTCTCTGTGAAGACGATCCCAATTTGGGAATGCTACTAAAAGACTATTTGATAGCTAAAGGATTTGAAACCGAATTGGCGGTTGATGGCAACGAAGGCCTGAAAATGTTTCGAAGAAGTTCGTTTGATTTCCTCATCCTCGACGTGATGATGCCTCACAAGGACGGATTCACCCTGGCCACCGAGATTCGTCAAGACGATAAACACACACCCATTCTATTTCTTACAGCGAAAAGTATGAAGGAAGACACATTGGAGGGATTCAAGGCGGGTGGCGATGATTATATGACCAAGCCCTTCAGCATGGAAGAGTTACTAGCCCGCATTCAGGCTATTCTGCGAAGAAGTGCTGCTTTACCGGACGAAGATGAAATAGCACAGTTCTCGATTGGAAATTATTCCTTTGACTATCAGAAGCAGAAACTTTCATCGGCCGGGTTCGAAGTGAAACTTACAACCAAAGAGAATGAGCTGATGTATTTGCTCTGCAAAAACAAGAATGGAATTATGGAGCGCGGTTATGCGCTGAAGGCTATTTGGGGAGATGACAACTATTTCAATGGACGTTCAACGGACGTTTATATCGCCAAACTTCGTAAGCACCTCAAAAATGACCCGGCAGTAGAAATCATTAACATACACGGAAAAGGATTTAAGCTGTTGGCCCCTTAGCAGCGGCGATTTATTATTTGTTTGGACTAAAAAACATCTTTCTTTTCCTACCAAGAGCTGATGAATTGCATGAGGTCCTCCACTGATACTATGCCGTCGTTGTTGATGTCGCTGCCACTGCAATCCTGAATGCATCCAAAAAAGTTGAGAATATTGGTGAGGTCATCAAAGTCCACATCACAATCGTCGTCGGTATCTTCCTCTCCAACATAGATGCAATTCCCGTCATCACAGGTGGCGCCGCTATCGTAATTACATGCAGCGGGATCTATACAACCAGGTGAAACGCAAAATGCAACTCGACTGAACAGCAGATCTGTACCATCAACAGTGGGCAGCACATCCGCAAAAGAATATTGCTCACCGCCAATTGTATATGAATATTGATAGGATGTTGCACTTGCTTGTATGGCCTGCCCGTCGCCCGTGAGAAAAAATGTTTCCAAATATCCCGGCAAGCTGAAGGAATACATTGGGTGCAGTAAAGAGTCAAGTCGCACAACGAAGTTACCCGCTGTAAAGGGAAAAATCAACTGATTCACTCCGGGGTTAATATCAATTGATGTGGTGGTACTACCCGAAACAATAAGGTCGCCATTAGGTGCGATGGCCAATTTGTTGACTGTCGGTAAGTCTATGGTTGTGCTATAGAAGGGCGCACACCAAACGAAGTTACCCTGGGGATCCATTTTGACTAAATGCCCACCGGAAAAGGGAGCGTTATAGAATTCAGGTCCTGCAATATCGTTGTTGAATTCAACCGAGGAGGAGGCGAAGCGCCCACAAATGAAAATGTTGTCTTCACCATCGAGCTGAATGGATCGGTTGTCCGTAATGGATGAGCTCGTACCACCACCCAGCCAATGATCCCAAACCCTTGTTCCGTCAGAGTTGAATGCCATGATGAAATTCTGATAAGATCCGGGGGCCTCCAGCAGTGGAGCGACCTCATCATCCATAATCAGGTATTGAATAAAATCATGGCAAACAATAATTTGATTCTGACTATTCACCCGCAATTCCTCGTCGGTGTTTACCTCCGTTTCCAACTCAACAGAGTGGAGTTTGTGCACCCAGTGGAATTCACCCGATGGGCCGAGTTGTAACAAGTACATGGATTCATGAAAATCGGTACTGGTCAGCATGGCCGTTCCGGATCCCGGATCAAAGTCGGTTGCAGCCGTATATTCTCCACTTAAGTTGATGTTTCCAAGATGGTCGCATACTATGTTCTGGCAATATTGATTTTGTTCGCCGCCAATAGTCAGTGACCAAAGAACCTCATAACTGCTGCTGAGCTTCAGAATGAAGATGTCAAATCCCCCAACGGAATTGACATTGATGTTTCCGGGTCCGGGATCAAGATCGATACTACCCGAAAAGTGTCCGGCAAGGAACAAATTCCCTTCATCGTCCATATCCATAGTCTGAAGATTCATTGTTCCGCTGCCAGTCCAGCCGGTGGCAAAGAGCGCATTGCCATTTGCGTCGAGGTGTTGAAGAAATCCTTTATAGTTGCTGCTGCCAGAATTGAGGCTTAACGTTTCAGAAAGAGGGGCTGCATCGAGTGAATTTTGGAAATTACCGGCATAGATAACAGAGCCATCTTCAAGTGTTTGAACCGCTTGGTGGTGAGCACTTCCCACAGAAATCCCCTGCCAAAGTAAGGTTTGGGCAAGTAACTGCACACCTAGGAAGGTGAGAATTGATGTCGCGACTAAATTTTTCAAATTTCTATGGTTTTATAAATTCGAAAGTAAAAAAAGGCTTGATTGAAAGACTTACCTTTTTGAGTATTTGTTGAGCTCGCGCTGTTGGGCAGTCCGGTTGTCAGTATCGGGTTGTTTACCGAAAACATCACCCAATGACCCCGAATGAGGAAAATGGTAATCCCTTTTCCCAAAAAAGTTTTTTCTCTGGGCTTTCCCGCATTACTTTCGCGCCCGAATTTTAACCGATTACGATGTCTCAAAACACAGGTAAAGTTGCCCAAATTATCGGTCCGGTAGTGGATATTTCCTTTCCGGCCGGCCAAAAACTACCCAATATTCTTGATGCTCTGGTGATTAAGCGCCCCGGAGGTGATCTTATTCTCGAGTGCCAACAGCACATCGGTGAAGACACCGTTCGCGCCATTGCCATGGACGCTACCGAAGGCCTTCAGCGCGGTCAGGAAGTTATTGCCACGGGAGCCAGCATCACCATGCCGGTGGGCGACGCCATCAAAGGCCGCCTCTTCAATGTGGTAGGCAACTCCATCGACGGAATGCCCGAAGTGAGCAAGGCAGGTGGTTACTCTATCCATCGTCAGCCTCCCCGCTATGAGGATCTTTCAACATCTACCGAAGTTCTTTTCACCGGTATCAAGGTTATCGACCTTATCGAGCCGTATGCAAAGGGGGGAAAGATTGGTTTGTTCGGTGGCGCCGGTGTAGGAAAAACCGTACTGATCCAAGAGTTGATCAATAACATCGCAAAAGCATACGATGGTCTTTCTGTATTTGCCGGTGTTGGTGAGCGCACTCGTGAAGGTAATGACTTGTTGCGTGAAATGATCGAAGCAGGTATCATCAAGTACGGCGAGGAATTCATGCACGGCATGGAAAAAGGTGACTGGGATGTGAGCAAGGTGGATGCGAACGAACTCGCAAAGTCACAAGCGACCTTCGTATTCGGACAGATGAATGAGCCACCAGGAGCACGCGCACGCGTCGCGCTTTCAGGTCTTACAGTAGCAGAATATTTCCGCGATGGCGATGAAAAGTCAGGCGGTCGTGATATCCTTTTCTTCATCGACAATATCTTCCGCTTCACACAGGCAGGTTCTGAGGTTTCGGCTCTTTTGGGTCGTATGCCTTCTGCGGTGGGTTACCAGCCAACATTGGCTACGGAGATGGGTCTGATGCAGGAGCGCATCACCTCTACGAAGCGCGGTTCGATTACTTCGGTTCAGGCGGTATATGTTCCGGCGGATGACTTGACTGACCCAGCTCCCGCTACAACTTTCGCTCACTTGGATGCTACCACGGTATTGAGCCGTAAAATTGCCGAATTGGGTATCTATCCTTCGGTGGATCCTTTGGATTCAACCTCACGAATTCTCACTCCACAAATCGTTGGTGAAGAACACTATCGCTGCGCGCAGCGTGTGAAGCTGATTCTCCAGCGTTATAAAGAATTGCAGGATATCATTGCCATCTTGGGTATGGACGAATTGTCTGAAGAAGATAAGCTTTCAGTATTCCGCGCCCGCAAAGTGCAGCGATTCCTGTCGCAGCCATTCCACGTGGCCGAGCAGTTCACAGGTATCAAGGGTACGCTCGTTCCAATCGAAGACACCATCAAAGGTTTCAACATGATTCTCGATGGTCACTGCGACGACATTCCAGAATCTGCATTCAACCTGAAAGGTACAATTGAAGAAGCAATCGAAGCCGGTAAGAAAATGTTGGCTGAAGCTGCTGCCCGTTAATTAGAATTGAGACACGCATGAAAGTTGAAATCATAACTCCCGAATCGACGTTGTTTGAAGGCGATGGAACCTATGTGTTTCTGCCAGGAAGCGACGGCAGTCTCGGTGTCCTCAATAACCACGCACCACTCATTTCTTCACTAAAGAAAGGAGTCGTTCGCGTGAAGGACAATTCTGGTAAGGAGCATCGATTTGAAGTTAAGGGCGGAACAGTGGAAGTGTTCAACAACAAGGTGACAATTCTCGCAGAGTAGAATTTCAGTATTATCCGATTAATAGTAAATGGGCATGAGATAATCCATGCCCATTTTTCTTTTTGTGGAATTACAGCTCTTCCACCCCATCAGATTGAACATATAGTTCGCTCTAACCTTTCGAGTAGCCTAGTCCTTAATTCGTGAAAATCGCAATGCCTTTAGAATAAAATCGGGCAACGGTTTTAAGGGGTCGCGTTTCTCCACGTTCAGATAAAAACCCCATTTTTCTATGATTGGCACCTTATAGACTTCGATCATCTCAATAAGTGTGCGGTCATCATCATGTATGTAGGTGCAATGAACCTTGGTATTGCCCATACTCAGCGCATTATTGCTATCACATGTAAATCCGTAGCCGGCAGCGCCAAGATCTTCTCCAAGTCCCTTCATTCCCTTTACATCGAACCCTATATGCGCAAAACCAGTGTCGCCCCAGATCCGATCCTCGAAAATAAAATTAGGCTTGCGGTCAATTGATTGCACCAACTCGATATACGTTTTGCCTGTTACACGTGCGAAGCCACCGCCGGGTTGATTGCTTTGGGTGAGTAGCACGCGACGATATTTCTGATTGCCGGAAGGCAGCTCACTCCAATCAACGAATGCAGCGGTCCTATCGTAAACCACCTCATCAAATCCGAGTATGCCGGCATAAAGTTTCATTGCTTTTTCCATATCGGAAACACCTGTAGTGCATCCCACAACTCCTCCGCTATGATGGCCACTGTTGGAATACCAACTACTACCTTGGAGAAATTGCCAAACGTTTCCATCCGGATCTTGTATGTAGAATGTTTCCCTACCTGCAGGATCCTTTGCAATTGCAGTAACACCCAAAGCACCTTTATCCTTGCAGAATCGATAAGAGGCGTCTATATCCTTGCACTTCACCTGTGTTATAAAAATGCCCAGGTCTCCCATTTGAACAGGGTTCTTCGCCCTAACGGGCTCAAAAGAGGTGGGACGAATCACTTCAATTGCGCAACCGCCTTGTAGATTCATGACCATGCTGGCGCGCTTGGTAATAGTACTGTTGCGCGTGTACACATCCATAAGCGGAGCCGGCTGCACACTGTCAAAAAAAGGAATGTCGAGCCCAAAAAAGGTTCGGTAAAATTTCAGAGAAACATCCATATCGGAAACAGCAACTCCGATATGCTGCAATCCATTTATTCTTTTATACATTGTTCGATAAGTGTGGTATTTTTTTTAACCAATTCATTACCGCTTCACGCTGCTTGAGCCAATCCTGAAACTCATCCTTAGAGCGCATTCGAAAGCAGTGTAACCAATGACGAATGTGTTTCGCGTTGCGCCACCAAGGCAAAGAAATCAATCCTGCAGGCAGGGCTATCCATGGCAAATAAACGAAAGGCGATTCAGTGCCCGCCCAAAGTAGTATTCCTGAAATAAGCAACAGATAAATCGGAGTGATGAAGGTCCAAAATGAAATTCGAATGGAATTTCGAAAGAGTGTATCCTGAATTACTATTTTAACAAAGCGCTCAATAGCTGCATACAGGGGGCCGAAAACCAGAGCGGCACATAACGCAAATGGAGCGCCCACTATCAGAAATATCCAATTCAACAAGGATATTGGCATCGAATACAACTCTTCCTCTACTCGCAGCTGATGCATACCTGTGCGATAGCGATTTACTTCGTGATTCAAAAAAGAATGATGCTCAGAAACTGTATCCAACTCTACCGTCAATCGATGAAACCGTTCATATTTCATCATGAGTGAATCCGTTGCATGAAGGGCGTCCAACAACGGTTTCAATGCTAAAATCTCATGATGCACATCGTCATTATCGATATGAATCATCAACTTCTTCAACTCGATTGCAACCAATCTTGTAATTTCTGCGTGCACTTTCGGTGGGCTCGAATCATTTTGCTCCAGAATAGACGACACCTCAATTGGTTGGCCGAACTTAACAATCAGATTTTTCTGCGGCTCATAAAAACTTTCATAATCGAGACCCGCAGGCACGATGCACAAATTCGTGACACCCGCCTCATGGGCGCCGAGAACCAGGCGCGCCAGGCCCTTTTTCAGTGGCACTAGTTGTTTCTTACCACGATGCGTTCCTTCCGGGAAAATTCCAATGCATGCATTTTTTTTCATCCGCGCATAGCATTCGTTAAAGATCTCGTTGTTGCGCTCGTGAATATCCGTTACACGATCACGCTCCCTATAAACGGGCATCATATTAACATGACGCAGAAATCTTGCAACAAGCTTGTTTTTGAAGACATCAGCACGCGTGAGCCAGTGCAATTGGCGTGTAGTTGCAGCGCAGAGAATTACAGGATCAAGCAGAGCGTTTTGATGATTGGCTACTATTACTATTGGCCTATTCCCGGGAAGTAGATGAGCATTCTTCACTACCACTCGTTTAAAGAACAAACGAATACCAGACCATACAATTGGCTTCAGTAAAATGTAGATAATGGATTTAGTGTGCGCCAATTTGAGGAGGGCCGGTTAAGGATATTCAGCTGTTAGAATTACTCATGATAGTTGAGCACATTATGACCACCTTCCATCAGGTATCGGTCGCGCTTGAATAATTCAACATCAGCCTTTACCATTTCGGTCACCAGTTGATCGAGTGAATACTTATGCTTCCACCCCAGTTTGGTTCTTGCCTTTGCGGGATTACCAATCAGCAAATCCACTTCCGTTGGCCTGAAATATTTCGGATCGATTTCGATTAGCACTTTACCTGTTTTAGTATCGTGTGCCTTTTCATCTACTCCGACTCCCTTCCACTCCAAGGTTATTCCTACATGTGCAAAAGCCAGATTGCAAAAATGCTTAACGCTGTGAGTTTCGCCAGTCGCTAGCACATAGTCATCCGCTTCGTCCTGTTGCATCATCATCCACATCCCTTCAACATAATCGCGTGCATGGCCCCAATCACGCTGAGCATCAACATTACCTAGGTACAATTTTTCCTGCAGGCCGAGACTAATTTTTGCAACCGCTCGGGTAATTTTTCGCGTTACAAATGTTTCACCGCGCAATGGAGATTCATGGTTGAACAAAATGCCATTGCAGGCAAACATGCCATATGCCTCACGATAATTGCGCACAATCCAATAGGCGTAGAGCTTGGCAACAGCATAGGGACTTCTCGGATAGAAAGGAGTTTCTTCGGTTTGCGGCACTTCCATTACCTTACCATATAACTCACTAGTGGACGCCTGGTAGAATTTAGTTTTCTTTTCCAGACCCAAAATACGAATTGCTTCTAACAATCGCAGAGCTCCCGTTGCATCCGCGTTAGCTGTATACTCCGGTGTTTCAAATGAAACCTGCACATGGCTTTGAGCCGCAAGATTATAGATTTCATCAGGCATCGTTTCCTGTACAAGTCGAATTAGGTTAGTGCTATCGGTTAAATCACCATAATGTAAAATAAATTTTCTACTTTGCTGATGGGGATTTTCGTACAAATGATCTATACGATCTGTATTTATTAATGATGTTCTTCTTTTAATTCCATGAACTTCGTA
>JAURKF010000304.1 GCA_030831885.1 Flavobacteriales bacterium | reverse complement strand
TTCATTTCTGAAGCTTCCTTTTTGCATGATTGTATAAACACATGCTCGATTAGCTTTGCGGGGTTATCACAACCATGAAGTACAATTTGAGTGAAATTACCGAAGTTATTCGGAACCGAAGGAGTATTACACCCGAGAAGTTTTCATCGCGAAGGGTGCATCGCGAGCAGCTAGAGCTCATGCTCAACAACGCGCTGTGGGCGCCCACTCATGGAATGACGCAGCCATGGCGTTTTCGTGTATACATGAATGATGGCATGCTAAAAATTCGCGACTTCATTCCGGGGTTATATAAGTTGAGCACGCCTCCGGAAAAATTCAATCAGGCTAAGTTTGATCGTATGTCCCTTCGTCTGCAGCGGGCTTCGGCTGTAGTTGCAGTATGCATGGAGCGTGATCCGAGCGGAAAGATTGATGAAGTGGAAGAAATAGAAGCGGTTGCCTGCGCCATTCAAAACATGATGCTTACGGCAACTGCATATGGCCTCGGCACGTTTTGGTCAACACCGAAGTTGCTTAATTTACCCGAGTGTCATCAGTTCCTGGAATTAAAACCGGGTGATCGCTGCCTGGGTTTGATATACGTTGGTTACCCTGAGGGAGAATGGCCGGAGCAACATAGAAGGCCGCTTGAATATGCAACTAAATGGATAGAAAGTAATTCTTGAAGCGGAGGAGTTCCATACCTGTTTCATTTCTGATGTTTTTGATGACATCAGTCTCTTTTGCACAGGTCAACGTAACGACCTTGGGTATTCAATTAAAGCCTATGATACCTAGCAAGTATTTCGGAACGGGGACAGAAAACGCCGAAATTGAAAACTTGAAGGTCCGTTTTGAGCCCAATCCGGGTGTCAATTTCGGAATGGTAGTTCGCAAAGGGTTAACACGCAACTGGAGTCTTGAATCGGGGATATGCATGGTGCAGCGCAATTTCACGTTGCATTATGACCATCCTCAACTGCCGCAAGAAAAACAACTGCGATTTCGCTACATATGCTATGAGATACCCATTCAGGCAATGGTTTTTGTGAAGTTGACCGATGAGATTTTTATGAATGCCAGTGCGGGCGCTTCCCTCGATTTGTATCCAAGCAATGTTGAGTCATCGGCCTTTGAATATCGCGATACAGTTCGTTTTGACTTCTATCAAAAGACTTACAAGAACAGCTGGATTCAGCCTGCCTTGCTTGCCAATTATGGTTTCGAATGGCGCACAAAAGACAAGGGCTATTTTTATCTGGGCGCATCCTACCACAGACCGTTTCAGCCCATTGGTACCACACGCGTCGTTTTTGTGATGGATGACGACCCTACGCGGACTGATGTAAACCTCGGTGGTAATTATCTCACACTCGATTTTCGTTATTTCTTTCACGAGAAACCCGAGAAGCGTTCGCGAAAGTCAACATCCGATTCGTAACCTTTTGGCCAGACCACAGGTATACACGGATGTAAACTGACTTAAACAATGAAAAAAACTATTGCCATTCTGGCTGCTGTGCTTTGTGCCCAATGGGTGTTTGCACAATCCAAAGTAAAAACCTTCACATTTCAAGGGAATGTTCTGGAGTTGAATCTGCTCGATTCTACCGAGAAGGGAGTGATGGGCGTTCCGATTGAAATATGGTCGGGAGAGGAATTGGTAGCTACCGAAATGTCGGGACCTAAGGGTAAATACAGTATCAATCTTCCGCGATACTCTGTTTTCACGCTGAAATTCGGTAAGGCACCGTTTGTAACCAAGGTTGTTCAGATTGATACCAAGGGGTTTGAGCGTGCTGCGGATCTTGCTATTGTAAATCTCGAGCTTGATATCAGCTTATTCAAGGATAGGGGGTATCTGGGAATGAACTTCATGAATTACACTCCGGTGGCACTTGCAAAATTCAATAAGCGCAGCGGAAAACTGGAGTGGAACATGGACTATGCGCACGAGGTCAATGAGCGTCTTAACGGCGTGCTCGTTGCGAACGGGAAGTAACTTCGACCTGTTGAAAACGAATTGAATAGCGCCTGAAATGTCAGGCGCTTTTTCGTTGCTTTATTCCATGAGACTTTATGTAATTTCACTACTCTTGTTGGTTTCCGGTTTCGCCGCGAACGCTCAATTTCGAAAAATCGTAAAGACACCGTCTACCGAGAATCATTTTCGTATCAGTGGAGTAATTTACCACCACGATATATTGAGCGGGAACGAGGTTCCTGCTGCCCACACTCAAATAGCAATTTATCAGAACAAGGAATTGTACGTCGCCTTTTTTGGTGGTGCCGATGGTTTGTATTCATTCTTTTTGCCGGTCGGTTTTGAGTATGAGATTTGGTTTGGCGGTTCTGCATTCGCCAATAAAAAGTTATTCGTGGATGCCACCCAACTGCCGGAAGAAAAGAGACCACGAGATGTAACCATGGATGTCTCATTGTTTAGAGCGGTGGAGGGAGTTGACTTTTCTATTCTCGAAGAGCCATTTGTTCGTATGGCTTATGAGCCTGAAAGTGATCAGATGAAAATGGATGATGAGTACACCCGCAAGCGAAAAACAGAGCTGGATA
>JAURKF010000303.1 GCA_030831885.1 Flavobacteriales bacterium | reverse complement strand
TACTCCTAGAGCAGCGATTTTGCGCGCTTTCGGCCCGAGCTCTGCATCAAGCCATACGCCGGTGAGTCCGTCTATGCGACCTGCAATAATCCCGTAATCAGCCAACGTACGAATGATGGCTTCCTCCAGATATCGTAAGTATTTGTGAATATCACTAAAGAAATGATCGAGATCGAAAATGGGATACCCTACAATTTGCCCGGGACCATGATAGGTGATGTCGCCTCCGCGATTGATAGCGTAATAGCGAGCGTCAACTTTAGCCAATGCATCCTCATCGAGTAACAGATGCGCAATGTCTCCGCTTTTGCCAAGCGTATACACATGGGGGTGCTCTACAAAAAACAAGTGGTCGGTTGTGACCACTTGTTCTTCGGGGGCTTTCGCCCGATTATCAAATTTTGTTTGAACGGTTTGATTGAAGTAAACCTCCTGTAAATCCCAGCAGGCCTTATAATCCATGCTGCCTAAGTCGCGGAAAACAACAGGCTTCTTCATGAATATCAATTCACCTTCGACAACTCATTTTTCAAGAAGATGATAGCCGGTATAGCCACTGCATCTTCGTTGCGCAATTCAGCCAAATCGATGCTGATCCAATCTCCGAGGTGAATGAGGTACATCGTACGTTCGATGCGCGTCTTTCCTTTCGACCAAGCTTCGATGATGGTATCACACTTTTCGCCCATCAATTTCTTACAAAGATCCATGCGCAGTTGTGAGCGCTTGTGGTCGTCTTCATTGCGAATAATGATTACCGCCACGCGATTATCACCTCCTGTCCAACCAACCAATTCGTTGTGGTTCATTTCGGGGAACACGTGATGCCAGCATAGCATTTTCGAGTTCTCATTGATTTGCTGGCGCCAGCGAATAGCAACCCCTTCATACATAGCCTCGCTGTAGAGAATTGGAATGCGATGAACAACCATCTCAGCAATGCTCTTTGAAGCCGAACGCAAATCGTCGATGTTATTTTCGATAAGCGAAATACTGTTCTCTACTTCTTGCTCAAAGCTGCCATCAATGAATCCGTAGTGACGGAGTACATAGAACAGCTGAACAGAGCTGTAGCCAAACATAGAACGCGGAGGATTTCCACCCGGAATGATGATGTGGTTGAAGCCATGCTCTTTTGCTGCAGCTGCAATCTTTCCACCGCTGGTAACACAGGCAATTTCTGCCTTCTTGGCTATAGCCTCTTGAAGGGCCGCAACCGTTTCTTCCGTATCACCACTATAGCTGCTGATGATTACCAATGTGTCTTCATTTACAAACTCCGGCAAAACGTAGTCGCTGGTGCATACTACAGGAACCGAACATTTTTCGGCAACGAGCTGACTTACGATTTTTCCACCGATACCGCTACCGCCTAGGCCGGAAATGACAATGTTGCGAATGGTCTTATTGCACGGATTGAGTTGAGCGGCACGGCCTATCACCAGTGCTTCGCGCAAATGATTGGGAAATTCTTCTACCAGTTTTTTCATCATGTTTTTTCGGTTTTAACGAAATGCGAAAGTAGTGATTAACAACTTTATAAAATGAAGGATTTGTGAAGTCTGAATTGCCTTAATTTACTCCCATGCGCAAATCGGTCGTTCATTTTCAATCGCCTATGGGTTGGCTTCGTGTAGAAGGTTATCGGGGCATGCTGGCGAGCATCCATTTTGTAGACGAACCTGGCATGGATGACTTCGACCATGACCTTCATCGCGTGCTGCACGCACTATCATTATTCTTCAATGGCCATGCTTCTGCCATGGAAATTCCCATGCACCTGGAAGGAACCCACTTTCAGCAAACCGTTTGGGAAGAATTGATGCGCATACCATTTGCAAAAACCTACAGCTACGAAGATATCGCGCGCCATTTGGGCGATATTAAACTTACTCGAGCAGTGGCATCTGCAATCGCAAAAAATCCAATCCCGATTCTCATTCCATGTCACCGTGTGATTGGTAAAGACGGGACCTATGTTGGCTACAGCGGCGGCATTCAGCGTAAGCGTTGGCTGCTCGATTTTGAGAATCAATACGTGCAGTTGAGCTTGCTCTGATTATAGTATCCAGCGCAATCCAACATAACCCATTCTGCCGAATACCGGGCCCCACAAAAGCGATCCGTCAAACAAGGTTGATTCTGTGTCATTCGCCATTATAATGGCATCGTGCACCATGAAGTTGGTAAGGTTTTCACCCCCAACGTAGAGCTCCAGATTTGTTTTGAATACGTAAGTTGCTTGCGCCATCACTTGCCAGTAATCATCCGACCAAGTGCTCATTGGCTCGTTGAAGTGCTCATCGTGATTGTTGATCACAAAAGGAATACGCTTGCGGCTAATCCACTGCACGGTGGCATCGAAACGCCACTGCGACCCATTTGCTTTTTTGCGAGTCTCATACGCAAGATTGGTAAATGCACGATGACGGTTCACCAAAGGACGATCGCGCAACCCATCGCGATATTGTGTTCGTGCTTCCAGCCAGCGATAGGCCATGCGCACATCAAACCTTTTCACGGGCGACCATTGCAACTCTGCCTGTGCGCTATTGCTAAAACTCTTTCCTTGCAGGTTGTAGATGTATACATATCCGGGTGTTTCGTAGTCAATTACGACTTGCTTTTCGAACTCCGTTATAAATCCATCAATGCTCAATGTTGCGGGTCGGTAAAGCACGTCGCCTTTCCAAGTGAAAACCAATCCGGCATTGCTCGATTTTTCAATGTCAAGACCCATGTATTTTTCGCTAGGTGCAAGGTCGCCTTCAATC
>JAURKF010000002.1 GCA_030831885.1 Flavobacteriales bacterium | reverse complement strand
CGGTTGAGCGATTCGCCGCTGCTGTCGAGTGAAATGGTGACGCGGTGATTGTCGACGTGTAAGTGAAAGAGCACATCGGGTCTGTCGGGGTGCACACTCGGACGCTTGCCGAATTTGCGGTTGAACGTATCAGCAATGGCGTCTTTCAGTTTCACAGAAGCATAGTTACTGTGACGAATAAACTCGCTGTTCACGTTGGGATCAATAGCAAACGTTTGATTCAAGTCGAGTAGGGTTGTCCAGTCGAACTTCATGGCCTGTCGGTGAATATCGTCGGCCTGTCGTATGGGAAATTCAACCACGGGAATCAATACGCGAAGAGCGGTTCTTAAGTGAAGGTTGCAGCGATACACCATGGCCATATCGCCGGTGCAATGAACGACACGCTTGCCCAATTCGATGTTAGTGGCACCTAGTTCACGCATTTCACCTGCCAATACCTCTTCCAGGTTTTGCAGGGTTTTGATCGTGATACGAAAGGGAGTTGTGGGGTAGAAGTTCATCTTACGATCCTGCTTTTTTGGCTTTGTAACCAAGCTGTGTAAGAATGGTCATGATTTTTTCGCGGTGGTCGCCTTGTATAATAATCTCACCGTCTTTGGCCGACCCGCCTGTGCCGCATTTGGTCTTGAGCGTTTTGCCGAGCGATTCCAAATCTTCGATATTTCCTACAAATCCTTTAATGACTGTGGCTGTTTTACCACCGCGGTGATTTTTCTCGAGCCACACGCGCAAGTCTTGCTGCGAGGCGGCGAGTGTTTCTGATTGCTCCGCATCGGGTTCTTCCGGTTTGAAGTTAGGGTTGGTGGAGTACACCATGCCACCGAGATCGGAGAGGGAGTTGGATTTTGGTTTGGGCATATCTGTATTCTAAAGTTCTTTGCGCCTTATTGCATCTTTGCGGTTAATCATTAGTATTCGCAGAGGCGCAATGGTGGCGCGGGTTATTCTTCTTCATGTGTGTCTATGAGGTCGGGGTTTTCAGTAACAGGTATTGATTTGGCTGTGCGCTGCATGTAGAGCAACAGATACACATCAATGAGGGTATGACCGAGCATGGCACTAAGTAATCCGCGCGTTTCGGCAAGATATCCCAGCCACATGATACCACCGGTCATGAAGAGTCCATAAATCGATAACCTCCAATCACGTGGATTTAGATACCCGTGAATGGCCACAAAAAGTATGGATGTTAGAAGTATGCCCAGGTAAGGTTGAACCGCCCCTCGAAATAGCATTTCCTCGCCAATGCCTGCGCATAGAGATATCAGCACGACTTCACTCAGCGTAAGTCGAAAGCGACCCAGAAGCTTTGCGTATGTAGTGTTTACTTTATTGAGTAAGGGTGAGGCAATCAATAGGTGAGCACCCACAGCGATGCTAAGCCCTGCAACTATTCCCCATAGGAATTGCATTCCAAAATTGCCATCGCCGATAATGGCTATTTGAAGATTAACCGTATCGGAAAAATGGTCAATCACAATCGCGACCAGCGGCATCATAATCAAGGTGGCTAGCGCCAATCGCATTAAGATTGTTTTTTTGAACATGTGCCAAAGGTAAGGTTGCTCTTCGATGTTCTTCAAACGAACATCACGATGGCTCAAACGGTTTTATTCTAGAACGAACACGCTGCTGCGACTCAGCGTTTCTTTGACAAGGCCTCAAGTACCTGCACAGATAATTCTTTCAGAAAAGGAAAGCCGATTGTACTGTATTCATAAGAACCTGAGCCAATGATATCGGATTCATTGCAATACAATGTGGCGCTTAAAAAGAACTCCAATCCACTATCGGGGTCATGCACGTAGGCAACATCGGTCATAAAACCGTAGGCCAGTCCAACGATGTTGCATACTTCCAGATTCGATTCACGTTGTTTGTTTTCATTTCCGAAAAAGAAGTAATTGGTGTAATTGTCGTGAAACTCCTTGTTGCCGGCGATTTTTTTGTTGTTTGAATCCTTCGGGCTTATCGTGAGTGCTCTGCGCAAATAGGAGCGCTGCGCTTCAGAAATGGTGTATGAAAACGGGCGACTTTCAGGATAAATCAATTCCATCAGAATATCGTGCACGTAATGGAGAGGGAGCGCATTTGAATTGGAAAAGTCTTTCGGGGATTTGATGGTCTTGCCGTTTGAAACCCTCATTTTTCCTACTCCCATATCAGGCATAGGCTTTTGACGCGGTTTGCTAAAATATGCGGGAGGTTGGGTGTAAAGGGGTTCACCAAAAGCCGATACGAATTGGAAGCCGTTTGTATGCCTGTTTTCCGTTGAGTCGCAGTTACTGAAACGCTGAATGATTTGTGCGTGAGGCATATTCATTTCTGAAAGCCTCTGCGCAAAGTATTCAGGTCCCACAAACTCATACAATCGAGAATAGGAGGGGTTGTCGCTCACCACAAGTGCTTTTTCAATGAAGGCGCCTATCGTTGGTATTGAATCGTTGGTGTAAACATCGACGCTCATGGCCTTTTGACACGAATAGGAGCTGTCTATGATTACACGCGTGAACAAATCGATTCCGCGATTGCCGAGTGCATTGATTTTTTCGGCGGCGAAGATGGATGCCGGCAGTTTTACGATGCTCGCAGGATAGAAATAACGGGTATCATCGGCATGGAACTCACTCGTGACAAATGATCGTGAGCCATCGACTGTCGTTTGTATCTCGGTGAGAACGATTTGCAGTTTGTACTTATCGGCTGCTGAAGAAACGTGACGCAGAATTGGGGTTTTTCGAACTATGCTATCGAGTGAAATGGTGGGCTGTCCTTTACATATGCACGATATCAAAAGGAAACTTATCGCAATTAACTTTTGATACTCCATTTTTCCTATTTCTTAGGAATGAACTGATAGATGATGAATCCAATGAGAATAATCCCCAGTCCAATGGCAGAATCGGAAAACTTATTGGTGAGCAGGAAGTACATAAACCATGAGTTCGCTGCAATGAACAGAATCGGGGTAATCGGATAGCCCCATGTCTTGTATGGGCGGGCCAAATTGGGCTCCGAGCTTCGCAATTTCATTACCCCAATAACGGTAAGAGTTGAGAAAAGGGTCATTGAAAATGTGGTGTAGGTGATCACTGCGTCGAACGTGCCTGTGAGAACGATCAGAATGGCTAGTACTGCTTGGATGGCCATGCTCAAACGCGGTACTTCTTCCTTGGATTGCTTGCCTAGGATTTTCAATGCAGGATAATCGCGCGCAATCGATTGTATAACGCGCGGCCCTGCTATTACCATACTCGAAATTGAACTTACCAGAAAAATACAAATCGTTAAGCTGAGCAGTCTGCCGATATGATCACCGAAGAGGGCTTGGGCAGCAATGAAGCCTATTTCTTTTTGGGCCATGGTTTGCGGATCGACCGTAAGAGCAGCAACCGGAGCTGAACGAAGAAATACGATATTCAACAATACGTAAAGAGCCATAACCAGCAACGTGCCCGCAATGATGGATAGGGGAATGTTTCGCTGTGGATTATTTACTTCGGATGATACGTATGCAGTGGCATTCCATCCGGAATATGCAAATGAAACGTACACCAGGCCTATGGCAAAACTGCTACTGAATATACTGCCAAAGGTCGATGCTGTGGGCATGAAAGAGACAGGCTCACTGCCAAGTAACAGACCTGCGATAATGAACATAACTATCAGCAGAACTTTTAACAGCGTAAAAACCTTTTGGAAACGACCACTCGCCGCGTGGTTGATTGCATTAATCAACGTGATGCCTACAATAAGCGCAATGGCGGTAGTGAGCTCGTCAACTTGGGGAAATACCTGACGGAAGTAGGCAGCGAATAACATCGCGTTCAAAGCAATGGGCGCTGCAAACCCGATGGTAGTGCTCAGCCAGCCTGAAAGAAATCCAAGACTAGGATGGAAGATTCGCGAAAGAAAGAAGTACTCACCGCCTGAGTTGGGAAGCGCTGCACCTAGTTCACTATACGCAAAAGCTCCGCACAATGCGATCAATCCACCAACTATCCAAAGCAATAAGATTGTCGCCAAATCATGAATATCGATTAGCTGATAGCCCAGACTTACGAAGATTCCGGTGCCAATCATAT
>JAURKF010000302.1 GCA_030831885.1 Flavobacteriales bacterium | reverse complement strand
GAATTGCAAAAGGATTTTCAGGACATTGACACCGACAAGTTCTTTGCACTTTGTGGTCTATTGTTCGACGGCGATTTGCAAATTGAATTCCCCAAGAAGGCTGAGCGTGTAACGCTCACCACCACTACATCAAAGATTTCCTTGCCGAAGATTAAAGTAGAGCCTGCATTGAAAATCTAGAATATAACAACCTAACTCAACCCAAAGAATTTATTCACCATGGTATATCCAAGCAATCATCGCCAAATCGTAGAAGAATTGATGGGAGGAAAGTTCATCCTCAGCAACGAAGCACATTTCAACTCGTTGAAAGAAAACGATGCCTTCTACACCGAGTTCTTCAAGATATCGTTTGACCTCGACCTTAACTTGAAAAGCGAATACGCGTTTTTGCTGAGTAAGGAAACACAGGAGAACTTTTCGCGCGATGTAAGTATTTTCATTGCAATTCTGTGCTACGAGCTTGATCGCGATGGGCGCAACTTCATGGAAGCCCTCGATTTTAATGAGTTTACGTTTGAAGAGATCGACCGCTACTTTGACAACTCGTCATTCATAGACCTTATCGAGTCCAACAAATCGTTGCGCGAACCCGATGCCCGCCGCACGCTCATCAATGGTATGCATCGCCGAAACATCGTTTCGAAAAACTTCGAAGACCGTTTCTCGTTCACCCAAGCCCACAAGGTATTCGTGGACTTTGCCAAAGAGCTTGCGCTCAAGCGCATGGCTGTGGAAAGTGAGGGATAGGCGTTTTGGATTTGTGTGTACTTTACTGCTAATTCTACATTAGAGTTAAAGATTTTCTTCGTAGGTCTCAAGAGATGGTTGAAATCAACCTACGGCGAACTTACGCTCAATAGTTTCAGGCACTCCGGAACAACCGATTATATGGTTTTATAATGTCATAGTGACTTAGATATAATGCAGGGGTAGATTTTCTCTAGCATAGATAGGAAGTCCTTTATATTTACAATCATCCATTGCCACTCAATCCTTAACCATAGCGATACACCCTTTTTCCGGTTGCAGAAAAATCAGTACAACATGAGAACCTACTCTCATCCATGAGCGAACGAAACACAACAGCATCACGCATCGGAACTCTAGATGCCTTGCGCGGATTTGCCCTTCTGGGAATTCTACTCATGAATATCCTATGGTTTGGGCTGCCAGAGAACACAGTGGAAGATTTGCGCCTGCGAAGCGAATACGGCGGGGCAAACTATGCTTGTTGGTGGATTATTGAAGTGTTTTTTCATGGCACCATGCGTGGTATGTTCTCAATGTTATTCGGGGCAAGCGCTGTACTAATTTTGGAGCAATATGCCAAGCGCACAAGTCTAGATAGCGCTGCTGAAATCTACTTCCGTCGATTGCTGGTGCTTTTTGTTTTTGGTCTTATCAATTCATACCTATTGCTTTGGCCCGGCGATATTCTCTACACCTACGCTATTGTAGGTATGTTCATTTTCGCCTTTCATCGCATACCCGCCAAACGATTGCTCATCATTGCAGGAGTGATAATGGTACTATTCAGCATTAAACAATCATGGAGCAGACAACAACCGGTTCGATTGAAGGCTGCTGCCGATGCAGCCCTTGCCATCGATACCGTTGCAACGCCACTTACATCCTTGCAGCAATCTGATATCGACAACTGGAAATCCTATCTGCATGATCAGAGCGTGGAACACAAACAAGCGGTCGATAACGAGCAGATTGCCAATACCCAAAGTGATTTTTGGACCTTCTTCTTCTATTCAGCCGGAATAAGTTATTGGGTCGAAACCGAGTTCATTTACAAATATTTCTTTCTCGATGCATTTGCCTTTATGCTAATCGGTATAGCTCTGTATAAATCAGGTGTCCTAACCGGTAAGCGCAGCAAGAAATTCTATTTCACGCTGAGCGCTTGCGGATATGCTATAGGAATTCCCATCTATTACACGATGGCCTCCGCCAAGGTTGAAAATGGATTTGACACGTACCTCATAGCATTGCACGAGCCCCTGGTATTGGAGCAATTCGGGCGTCTTGGAATAACACTAGGCAATGTGGGGCTACTAAGCATATTGTTTCAACTTCAATTCACTTCATGGATATCATGGCTGCTGCAACCCATCGGAAGACTGGCTTTCACAAATTACCTCATGCAAAGCGTCATAGGGCTTATTCTGTTCAGTGGTTTTGCAATTGGACTATTCAACCAGCTAGAGCGCTTCGAATTATATTACGTAGTGGGTGCAGTTTGGGTGTTTCAGCTTCTGTTCAGTCATGTGTGGTTGCGATTCTATGCCATTGGTCCGTTTGAATGGCTGTGGCGCAGTGCGACACATGGAAAATGGCATCGCTTCGATCGTGCCACCAAGTAGGCGACTATCCAAAATAGGGTTTCGACTTAGCTTTTGCAGCTTACCTATTACCTAACCGATAGCCCAACCAGGCCATGGGGAAATAAGCTAGCCCCAAATCGATCACGTTGAACCACATAGGGCTAGGCAGTTCCATCACCATCTGCAGGCCACCTACAAAGAAAAGAGAGCCAAGAAGAAGTGAAAGTTGCAATTGACGTGATACAGCAAAACGCGACACGATAAAAGCAGCTACAAACGTTCCCAAGCCATGAGCCAAAAAAGGAAAAACAAAATGCTTTGGCTGCATGAGTGGCATGCCGGCGGCAAGGCCTTCCATAGTTGAAAAATCAGCGCCTTCGGGAGGAGGAATTAAGTTGCCTCCCGACATTACTAATGTCATATTAGCTATAGCTCCGACAATTGCAGCCGAAACCGTGACCAGAACGTTTTTAAGTATTGGATTCATGGATTTGCTCTTTGAATGCTAAGGTAACACCAAGGCACTAAGGATTGCAATAATCGCAGTAGCGGGGCTCTTCACGGGTTCTTCCCTTCGGATGTAAGTGTTCTTTTACAAATCCACAGGATGAACAAGCATAGATTGCGCTCATAACAGAATGAGTAGGCATGCCACAATCACTGCAAGGCAATCCCGATTTAAAGTCTGTAATATCAAATCCGGGCCAAGCACAAGAAGGGCAAACCGACAAAACCTTGCTTATGAGCTTCTCCGTGGCTTGTGCAATCACCTTCATGCGTGTCGGATTGTACATCGCCCGCATATCCGTTTCAGCGTACACAGTGCCGAAGCGCAGCATCAATAAGTCAAACGTATCCCGTAGTTTTTGAGCATCTGTAATTCCCTTGTAAATGGCTTCGTATCCATCTTGTTTTTCTCGCAGAATAAGTGCATGTGATGGGAACAAGGCGGCAGCAGAAAACTCTTCCAGTTCACGCCAAGTGCTTAATACTTTGCCCATAAAGTTTGTCTCAGTCGAAAGTTCGCGAGAAACAATCTCTAACCCGTTTTTGCGGTCGAAGAGCAGAAGCAGTTCATCGTCGGCATGAGCAAAGAAATAAACTGGATGCGGACCAAACGAACCCTCACTCG
>JAURKF010000301.1 GCA_030831885.1 Flavobacteriales bacterium | reverse complement strand
AGATGATACCTCGCTGTCAGAAGCTGAAACAGGCAATTCACCATCGCAGAAGTCCTCTGCAGAAGCAGTTCCCAAAGCGGCTTCAATTTCTTCAGCAGTCGGGTTGCAACCAAGGTCAGAACCATCTTCAACAGAACCTGATGCTGTGAGTACTGGAGCGTCGAAGTCGATTTTGTAGGTAACTCCGCGTGTTACAGAGCTGGTATTGCCATATCGATCTGTTGCCACAACTCCTCGAGTAAGGGTGTACGTGCAACCGGGGCCAGCGATAGTGTCGGTGGTTATTATAATTTCAACATCTTCGTCGCAATTATCCGTAATGATAGCGGTACAAAGAGATGTCTCAATCTGAGTGGTTGTTGGATTGCACCCAAGATTGATGGTCTCTTCAATGCTGATTTCGCAGTTGTACTCAATCACAGGCTCTTCTAAGTCAACAATCCAGCTGATAGTGCGAGAGGTAGTACTTTCGTTACCACACTCGTCCATAGCGCTGAAGGTGCGGGTTTGCGAATAGCTGCAACCATCGATAACAACGTCACTGTCTGAAGTGTCAACAGGCAAATCGCCATCGCAAACATCGAATGCAGTTGCAGTACCCAAGGCGGCATCGATTTCCTCGGCAGTGGGGTTACCGCCCAAATTAGCACCATCATCGACCGAACCTGATGCGGTCAATACAGGAGCGTCCAAGTCAATTTTGTAGGTTACGCCACGAGTCACAGAGCTGGTGTTACCATAACGGTCAGTTGCCACCACACCACGAGTAAGGGTATAGGAGCAACCAGGACCTGCAACGGTGTCGGTTGTAATTATTACAGTTACATCTTCATCACAATTGTCTGTTACTGTTATGGTGCAAAGCGCAGTTTCGATTTCTTCATCTGTTGGGTTGCAACCAAGGTTTGTATTGCCTTCCACGCTGCTGTCGCAGTTGAAAGTAATAATAGGGGCCACAACGTCTATCAACCAATTGATAGTGCGTGTTTCTGTAGTTGTATTTCCACATGCGTCAGTTGCTGAGAATGAGCGTGATTGTGAGCGATAGCAACCATTAATGGTAACTGATCCGTTGGATACATTTACTGAAGGGTTACCACAATTGTCAGACGCTGATGCTGTACCTAATGCGGCATCGATATCTGCCTCACTTGGGTTGGCCCCTATATCCGAACCATTATCTACTGAACCAACAGCAGTAACGATCGGAGCTTCCAGGTCTTCGACCATGACGGTAATCTCGCATTGCGAGGTACAGCCTTGATCATTAGTGTAATTCAGTGAAAGTGTATACGATTGACCGCAGCCTAAGCCTGCAATTACTTGTATACAATTACCCGAACCTGATATAGAGCCATTGCCTGATATACTCCAAGTGGAGCTTACCGCATTGGATGGAGCACAATATTGATTGTTTGAATTAGGGCAAACCGGACCGGTATTGCCAGTAATTGAGCAATCACACGTGAGAGGAATTATATCACCAGCAGTGATTTGATTGTCCTGAGCACCCAACGACACAAATTCATTGAGTGTGCAAGATGTTGTGTTTACTGATCCACCCAAACCAAAAAGTTTAAAGTGGTAAGGTCCGCCGTTTATGCTTCCGGAACCAAGATTTGGACCCCATTGCATTCCTGAATTATCAAATCCACCCATGGCCAAGTGACCACCGATTTCGAAAATGATATTCGTAGATGTTGTTTCAATAACCAATATATAAGTGGCATAGGAGTCACCCCCGTCGCCAAGGTTTGGAACGTCGTGCTCAACGCAAGTAAAATATGCATCCGTAATTTCTGAGTTACCATATACCCGGATGTAACGATTTCCAAATTCCGCTTCGTATGCGTCGATTTTATCTTGCACTAAACCATCCATGCTGATGAATGGGTCATCGGGTAACTCCACATCGTAGTGATAGCCGATAGCCGGATCGTGAAGGTCTGCGCAGATATTATCCATATCCGCTGGCGGACCAATTTCTTCGGCACACTGCCATGCATAGAGGATATCCTCAGCATTTGCACCCGAGGAAGCCAGGTAGTCGTTGTAGTTTGCATAAGCCACATTCCAACCTGTAGATGCTCCTAGACTGTTACCGGTCAAGAAGTCGTAAGCATGGTGTCCTCCTTTTGTAAACTGGTGACCCAGCTGCAAAGAATGAAGATTACCTGATGTGGCAGGAACATTCAATAGAATAACTCGCTGCAATGGCGACATCCCCTCCGAATAGGTGGAGTTGTTTGATTGCAGAATCGAGTTAATCCAATGAATAGCACCGGGCCCATAGCCCGCATCATTGTTGGCACTTTGTCGGAAGTCAACCTTCAAATTGCCCGACTGCGACCACACTAGGTGCGACAGCAGCGATAGAAACAAAACGGCCCCCGTTCGTTTCCATGTGGAATTAGAATTAATTTTCATTGTCTGTTTAGGTAAAATAGTTTTTACTTATCGATTATATATGTTGGTGAATTGACAATGTTGGGCCTTGTTGAAATGACAACTAAATGCATAAATCAAAATCGAAAATCTTCGACTAGAAATAGATTTTAGAAGACAAAATTCAATTTAGCAAAGACAAAGATAGAATAGATTTTTAATTAACAAAGAAAATTTGATAAAAATCGACGATTTTAATGGTTTCATTGATGGTTTATGCATTTTCATCTAAATGAATTGCAAGACGATTAGGGTATGCCTAGATTGCTTGAAATCAATGAAATAAACATGGAAGTCCCTGCATTCAAGGATGAATGTCCAGAAATAACCAGATAGAAGTGTTGTATTGACTATTTCATCTGGGCGTCAACCACTGCAATACGAATCATATTAAGGATCTCGCGCACGCTGCAGCCCATCTGCAATATGTGGTAGCTTTTCCTCATGCCGAGCAGAACGGGTCCTGTAACCTCCAATTCTGCAATTTCTTGAAGCAATTTGTAGGCGATGTTCCCGGCTGAGAGGTTAGGGAAAATGAGGGTATTTACCTTTTGCCCTTTCAAGCGGCTAAATGGAAAGTTCTCGATGAGCATTTCGCTATTCAGAGCAAAGTTGGCCTGCACATCTCCATCGACTATGAGGTTGGGGTGATCTTTATGTAATATGGCTACTGCTCGGGCCACTTTTTCGGCGTCCTCACCTTCGGCAGATCCAAAGTTCGAGTAACTGAGCAACGCAATGCGAGGTACTATTTTCATTTTGGAAATAGATTCAGAAACCCGCAAGGTTATTTCTACTAAATCCTCGGCGGAAGGATTTACGTTAACTGTTGTGTCGGCAAAAAAGAGAGGGCCCTGTTTGGTTTCGACAATATACATACCACACACTTTTTTTACACCTACGGCCGGGCCAATCGTATGCAGGCCTGGGCGTATTACGCGGCCGTAATTGCGCGTCATACCGCTTATAAGGGCATCGGCCATACCCATTTCCACCATCATTGCACCGAAATAGTTTCTATCGCGCATGGTGCGAATTGCTTCGGCTTCTGTGAAGCCTTTTCGCATGCGTTTACTAAATAAACGGGCACCAAATTCTTCGCGCGTTTTCAACCATTGATCTGATCGTGGATCAATTATCTGTGCACTCTGTAAATCAAGCTCATGCTCCTCCAACATCCTACGAATTTTTTGTTCGTCGCCCAAGAGAATCGGAAATGCTACTCCTTCGTCATAGGCTTGCTGAGCAGCTTTGAGTATTTTGTAATTATCGCCTTCTGCAAATACAACGCGCTTAGGGTCTTTTCGCGCCCGCTCCGCTATGCTTCGGGTAAGCACATTGTCGCGCCCCATGCGTTTTTGCAATTCTGCACGATAAGCATCCCAATCCTCAATTGCAATGCGTGCAACTCCACTATCGATAGCGGCCTTTGCCACGGCTGAAGATACCACGGCAATCAACCTCGGATCGAGCGGTTTAGGTATGATGTAGTCTTTTCCGAAATGGAGAGTCTTCAGGTTATATGCCTCCATTACTTCCTCCGGCACGGGGTGACGAGCGAGTTCCGCCAGGGCATGCACGGCTGCAAGTTTCATTTCGTTGTTGATACACCGCGCACGCACATCAAGCGCTCCTCTAAAAATGAAAGGAAATCCTAGTACGTTATTCACCTGGTTAGGATGATCGCTGCGGCCGGTAGCCATGATGATATCTTCGCGTGAAGCAATTGCTACATCATAAGCTATTTCAGGATCGGGATTGGCCATGGCAAACACAATCGGATTTGGTGCCATAGTGCGCAAGGTATCCGGAGTAATCAAATTCGGTTGTGATAATCCGAGAAATACATCGGCTCCATTGAGTGCGTCCGACAGAGTATCATATTTATTTTCCGAAGCAAATCGCATTTTTCGACTATCAATGTCTTTGCGATCTTTATGAACAAGTCCTTTGGAGTCAAACATGAATACATGTTCCTTTTTAACTCCTAGAATTTGCATGAGGTCAACACAAGAAAGCGCCGCTGCACCAGCCCCACTAACCACAACGCGCACATCTTGTATTTTCTTACCGGCGATTTCCAGCGCATTAATGAGCGCAGCACTTGAAATAATTGCAGTGCCATGTTGGTCGTCATGCATTATCGGGATGTCAAGAGCAGCTTTCAGCTTTTCCTCGATTTCGAAAGCCTCGGGTGCCTTGATGTCTTCGAGATTGATGCCGCCAAACGTTGGCGAAATGTTTTTTACAGTATTAACAAATTCGTCCACATCGGTTGCCTTCACTTCGATGTCCATGCCATCTATATCCGCAAAAATTTTAAAGAGCATACCCTTTCCTTCCATCACGGGCTT
>JAURKF010000300.1 GCA_030831885.1 Flavobacteriales bacterium | reverse complement strand
TCAATTCAATTTACAATGCACTTATCGGTTACTCTGCGGTCAATGCCGCAAGTGCTTTCACACCCTGTTGCCATGTTTCTGCAATTAGCCCGGTTTCTCTTTCCCAACGTTCGATGGATAGTTTGGAGTAGGCAGGTCGAACGGCTTTAGTCGGAAATCGCGCGCTATCAACAGGTTCAATGGGAACTTCGATACCATTGGCATGCATGATTTCACAAGCGAAATCAAACCAAGAAGCTTGACCCGATTGCGTGTAGTGATAAATTCCGTAAGGAATAGCGCGATGATCAATGAGGCGAAGGCGAATCAAACTCAGTATATCAGCTGCAAGAAATGCGGCATACGTAGGAGTAGCAATTTGATCATTTACCACAGAAAGGCTCCCTTTTTCGCGAGCAAGTCGAAGCATGCTCTTATAAAAATTATGACCAAAGCGGCTATATAACCACGAGGTTCGAAGGATGTAATATCGATTACTGACTGCATCAATGGCCCGCTCTCCCTGTAGCTTGCTATGCCCATAACGATTCAGTGGATCCACTTGGTCGTCTTCCGTATAGGGCGATTTTTTTTCCCCATTGAATACATAGTCGGTCGAGATATGAATGAATAATGCCCCATAAGCTTTGCATGCGGCGGCTAGAAATCCCGGTCCTAGGGCGTTTGCCGCCATGGCGCTTTCTTCGTCCTCTTCAGCTTTTTCGACGTTCGTGTAAGCCCCCGCATTGATAACAACATCGGGTTGTAAGCTTGCGATGTTGGAATGATTGATCGACTCGATGGCAATATCCCAAGCCGCTTTCGGAAAAAAATGGAATTCGAATTCGGGGTGGGATGGTTCCAATGCGCGAAGCTCTTGGCCCAACTGGCCGTTCGCTCCGGTTACGGCAATGCGAAGTTTGTGAACGTTCATCCGGCGAATGTAAAAGTGAAAAAGGCTAAGAGCCTATGCGTTTCGTTATATCTTTGTACAGTTGGCATAGTCCTTGGCAACGCCGGGAAAACCATCACCATGAAAAACATTCACCAATTCATTGTAATCGTTGCGGTTCTCTGGATGCTCCCTTCATTATCCAGGGCACAGCGATATCCCAGTTTGAATGCAGGGTTGCAGTTGGTTCAGCCGCTTGGAGAATTTTCGGAGAATTATGAGGGTCTACCCGCCGGTGTGGGTGGGTCGTTCAGCATGCCTATTTACCGGTCGCCTGTTGAGTGGGGTATTGGCTATGCATGGAATAGCATGGGTTCAAGCGATAGAGATATCGTTGCGCTCATCAATCAAGACTCAATTGGCGGTAATATCTATTCCGACGGGAATTTGGCTATTCGAAGTACCTGCAATCGATATATAATGCATGGCCGCATTAGGCCGTTAAAGGGAAAGATTCAACCGTATGGTGATGTATTCTCCGGATTGGAAACTTTTAAAACAACTACTACCATCACCATCGACAATAGCGGTTATAGCTCGGAGTTGTCCACTAATCGCGATCATCTCGACATGACTTTTTTCTATGGATGGGCTCTAGGACTGCGTGTGCGCGTGGCTCCTTCAATCTTTGTTGAGGCGCGCTATGAGAATATCAGGGGTGCGAAGGTTCAATACGTGGATGATAACAGTATTGAACTTAATGACGATAATTCAATCGCTTTCGATTTAAAAGAATCCTATACCAACAAAGCAGTTTATCAACTGGGAGTTGCTTTTGGCTTCTAGTGTGTAATAGATGAAATCAAAAAGGCGGTTCATTGACCGCCTTTTTTTATTGTATCAGCAAAATTCTTCGAATGCTGTTTTAAGATGCTCGGCAATCATGTCGGCCGTGCGGCCTTCGATATGATGTCGCTCAATCATGTGCATCAGTACACCGTCTTTAAACAAGGCGATGCTTGGTGACGACGGAGGGTAGGGCAACATGTATTTGCGCGCGCGATCTACCGCCTCGCGATCAACACCTGCAAAGCTGGTAGTAAGCTTTCCGGGAAGTTTGGAGGATGTTTGAACTGCTTTGCGAACACCCGGACGCATGCTTCCTGCAGCACATCCGCATACTGAATTTAATACAACGAGCACGGTGCCGCTGCTATTTACGGCGGCATCAACCGCATCTGATGTCATCATTTCTTCGAAGCCAACCTGATCGAGCTCTTGGCGCATGGGGGCAACTAATTCCGGTGGGTACATAGTATTAATTTTTTTAGATTACAAAATTGGTGATTGTGATTCTTAAGTAGCAGTTGAAGTCTGTTAATCATTTAAAACACGGTCGAGAAGCGCCTGTATTTCTGGTCCGCTGGATGGTCTCGGTGCATCAGCACTCACAATTTTACCATCTTCATCTATTAAAATGAAACGTGGGATGGAATTTACAATGTAGAGGTGGCTTACCGTTTTCTCTACCTCTTGACTTTGATGAAGTTGTAAACCACTCATGCTTTCTCTGGCTATGAAAGACTTCCAGGCAGCTACATCCTTATCGGTGCTAACGCTTATGAATTGAACGTTCTTCCCGTGATACGATTCTTCAAGGGTTTTTAAGAACGGTATTTCCCGTTTGCAGGGGCCGCACCAGGTAGCCCAGGTATCGATATAAACCACCTTGCCGCGGTAGTCGCTCAACTTGCTTACGTTGCCTTCCGCATCGTAGAATTCGGCATCAGGGGCAATACGGCCTGCGTATAGATGTTCATATTGTGCGGCGTATTTTTTTACGGAGGCGATTAGTTTTCCATCTGCCGAAACACGCTCTAGGGTGCGAATGAACGAGGTTAAATCGGATGTGCCTACATCTTTCATCACTTGTGGCATAAACTCACTAATGAGTACACTCTTGTTGCGCTCAGGTTTTACCCATTCGCCAATTATAGCAACAACCATTTCGTAGAAATGAGCTGCCGACTTATCGTTTTCGAGTTGAAATCGGGTGTTGGCTTCCGTCGAAGCCTTATTGAGTGCGAACGAAATGTAGGACGGATCGTAGGTCACCGATTCATCGCTCAAATCAATGCTTTGAATGAACTTTTCGATCTCATTCGGTATCACCGTCATTCCCGATTTCTGTGCTTGATTTTTATAGGTTATTAAGTCGACACCCATTTGAAGTGTATAAATCTTTGCCTCTATTTCTCGAAATGGGGTGATGAATTTTGCTTCTTTATGGACTGAAGAAAGTTTCGTGATTCGAGCTTCGCGAACGGAATCACGAATGGTGAAGTATTTATCTCCGGGAATAGCAGCCAATTTGAATGACGGGTACAGCGCCGTAAATGCGCGGTCATCTTTCGAGCGCTGAAGCAGATGATTACAATATGCCGCGCTGGATCCGGTAACTTTTGCATCGGCGATATTCACACCTGATGTATTGAAGGTTACTTCATCAGCGGGTAACAAGTACAGAGGAATGCTCTGCCGATTGTACTCCATCGTAAAGTAGTTGGCGCTGGCTTGCTCAATGAGAATATCGAATTTTCCTTCGCTGCCCAATTTTACCGTATCTGTTCGTCCTTGATGTTTTAAAATGAAAAAATCGCGTTGCGGATTTGCGATAACTCCTTTGAAGTTGGTTTTTGAAATTTGCGCAGCGGTATCGCTCACAATGGATGTGAAGCAAAAAAGCAGCAATGCGATTAACCCGGTTTTCATGATTTTAGATTGAGGGCGATGCTTAATTCATCGAGTTGTTTTTGATCTATTGTGCTTGGGGCATCTATCATCACATCGCGGCCACTGTTGTTTTTCGGGAATGCGATGAAATCACGGATGCTTTCGGCACCTCCGAAAAGCGCACACAAACGATCGAATCCAAATGCAATTCCACCATGCGGCGGTGCTCCGTATTCAAATGCATTCAGCAGGAATCCGAATTGCTTTTGTGCTTCATCGGGAGTAAATCCGAGCAGATTGAACATACGCGATTGAATATCGCGGTCATGAATTCGGATGGAGCCACCACCGATTTCAACACCGTTCAACACAAAGTCGTATGCATTGGCGCGCGCATCACCGGGTGATGTTTCGAGTAAATGAAAGTGTTCAGGTTTCGGAGCAGTGAACGGATGGTGCATAGCAAACCAGCGCTTCTCATCCTCATTCCACTCAACCAACGGGAAGTCCACTACCCACAAGGGCTTGAATTCTTCGGGGTTGCGTAAGTTGAGTTTGGTGCCCATCAGCAAACGAAGTTCGCTGAGTTGTTTACGTGTGCTGTTTAACTCTCCTGAAAGCATCAATATCAAATCACCCTTATTTGCTCCTGCCTGCTGAGCAATTGCGCTCCAATCTTCCTGACTGTAAAATTTATCGACCGAAGATTTGAATGTGCCGTCTTCGTTGCACATACAATACACAAGGCCTTTTGCTCCGATTTGGGGACGCTTGACCCATTCGGTCAGTTCATCGATTTGCTTGCGGGTATAGTTGGCGCAGCCTGCAGCCACGATGCCTAGCACGGCCTCGGCGCTGTCGAAAATGGCAAAGCCTTTTCCTTGCATGTGCGTAGTAAGGTCTTGAAATTCCATTTCAAACCGCACGTCGGGTTTATCGTTTCCAAATCGGCGCATAGCTTCGTCATACGTCATGCGCGGAACACCGGCAATGTCTATTCCTTTAACGGTTTTGAAGAGATGGCGCACCAAGCCTTCGAAGGTGTTGAGAATGTCTTCTTGCTCTACAAAAGCCATCTCACAGTCTATCTGTGTGAACTCCGGCTGGCGGTCGGCGCGCAGATCTTCATCCCGAAAACAACGTACGATTTGGTAGTAACGGTCGTAGCCTGCTACCATTAATATTTGCTTGAAGGTTTGCGGTGACTGTGGCAGTGCATAAAACTGTCCTGCATTCATGCGCGAAGGCACTACAAAGTCACGTGCACCTTCAGGCGTGCTCTTGATGAGATAGGGTGTTTCCACCTCCATGAAGGCCAGCGAATCCAAATATTTGCGTGTTTCGATGCCGATGCGGTGACGCAGCATTAAATTATTCTTTAATGGGTTTCTGCGCAAGTCGAGGTAGCGCCATTGCATGCGCAAGTCGTCTCCACCATCGCTTGTATCTTCGATGGTGAACGGTGGTGTTTTGCTTCCGTTGAGTATTTCGAGCTTGCTTACCTGTAGCTCGATATCGCCGGTTGGCATGTTCGGGTTTTTTGCGAAGCGTTCGATTACAGTGCCTGTTGCTTTGATGACGAACTCACGACCCAGAGAGCGTGCTGCTTCTAAAATTTCAGGTGCTGTTTTTCCTTCTTCAAAAAACAACTGCGTGATGCCATAGCGATCGCGCAGGTCGACCCAAAGCATGCCGCCTTTGTCGCGCGTGCGCTGCACCCAGCCGCTCAGAGTGACGTGTTGGTTGGTATGATCAATGCGGAGTTCGCCGCAGGTGTGAGTTCTGTGCATACAAAGGGTAAAAATGAATGTGGGCAAAGATAATTCGCCTATGCTTCGAAATCGGGTTGAAGAGTCGGTAAATGAAAACGGCCACCCCAAAAGGCAGCCGTTTTATGAACTTTTACAATACATTATTTCAGGGTGAATTTCACCGGGATGGTCATCTTGAGACGAACCGCACGACCGTTTTGTTTTGCGGGTGTTTCGAAACGCTTCAGTTTTCTGACCGCATTCTCGGCTACGCGGCTCAAATTGGGGCCGCCTTGCACACCGCGCTGAATGGTAACTCCTGTAATGGAACCATCTTTTTCTACAACGAACTGCACATACACGGTGCCTTGAATGTTGTTCTCCTTTTCCATTTCAGGATAAGGGGCATTCTCCATAATGTCTTTCTGCATCTGAATTTCACCACCCGGATATTGCGGGTTTTCTGCAGCAAACATTACAGGCTCTTCCGGTTTTTCTTCTTCAATGATGGTTACCACTTCTACAGGCCCAACGGGTCCTTCTTCACCTTCCTGTGTGATAGTTGAGATGTTTTGATCTTTCAACTCTTCAACAGCTGGAGGGGGGTCTTTTACTTCTTCTTCCGTAACCTCAATCTCGGTGAATTTGATTTGTTCAACCGTGGGCGGTGGTGGCGGTGGTGGTGGTGGCGGCGGTGGTGGTGGCGGCTCTTCCGGATTGGTGGGTGGAGGAGCCAACATTTCTACGATTTTTTCTGCCGGTATTTCAAAGGCTTCTTCGGCTTTTTTACCAAAAATCATGGGAGCAGTAAAACCGGCACCCGCAAGAAATACAGTTGAGCCAAGAGCAATCCCTAGTGTCATGCCATGGCCCTTGCGAATTTTGTAGGCACCATATCCTTTGAACTTATCCTGGAACACAATGTCGTTGCGTTCCTTGTTCAGGATGTTGGTCCAGCTGACGTCTAAGCTCACAGCGGTAACTACGACCGCGATAATGAGCACTACAATTAAACCTGTCATAGCTGTAAGTTTTGAGTTAGTATTGAAATCATACGTTGGTACCGCTAAGCATCAACGACGTTCAATGACTGTTTATTTTTTTTTCTTCAAATCCAACTCTGATGAGCGTTGTCGAACTGCAATGGCCTCTGATTCGGCCATGTCCTGAATGGCGCGCTTACGCACATTGCAGATATTGAGTTCATCCATAGCGGCAATCACATTTTTGAACTTGGTTTCATCTACTGTTTTAATAATTACAAAGGGTGCGTCTTTGGCTCCTACCACCTGCTTGTATGCTTCTTCGTAGGTTGTCTCATCGATTTCCTTATTTTCCAGCTTGGCCTTCAATTGAATTACCTGATCGTTCACACGCATGTTCTTGTCAAGCATGATTTTGCGGAAGCCGTCTTTTGAAAGATCCGTTAGAATCAATTCAGTGGTATCGGGCTTGTATGCGCCGGAGTAGTAAAAAACTTCATTTTCATGTTCACCAAGGAGGAGAGTAGTTGCCAATGCATCGTCGAGCTTGGTTTTATCTTTATTATCATCTACCTCTTTCGGGTAAATAATCTCCATGGCTTTAGGCTTAGCCAGTGTAGCCGCCAACACGAAGAATGTCAACAGAAGGAACGCAAGGTCGACCATGGGGGTCATGTCGATTCTCGCCGAACCTTTCTTCGCTCTCTTCTTACCGTGTTTTCCACCACCACCGCCGCCGCCTTCTACTATTTCTGCCATTGTATGTGGGTCTTAAGAGGTTGGTTGTTATTGTGCGTTCAGATTTGCATCAGCATTGGTGTCGGATCCTTCCAGATTGGTTACCATGTTGAACTGAAAGATCTGCTTATCGCGGAAAACGTCAATTACTTTTTCCACCTTAGCATATTCGGTATTGGCATCGGCCTTAATGGCGTAGCGCAAACCTTCTTCTTTCAATTGTTCTCTGGTGATGCCCTGTTCGGTTGCATCGTCAACGAATGCATAGTAGCCTTCCTGTATCCAATCTCCCAATTGGTTGTTGAGTGAATCGAGTGGAATGCCTTTGCCGGCTTTGTCTAGCGCTTCTTTTACATCATCGTCGCCCGATATGTATTGAGCCAACAACTCCATCGGCTGCCCGAAGGTTCCCATTTTGGAGAAATTCTCTATTTGCTCTTGCGTCATTTTAACCGACGGGTAACGCACCATCATTCGTTGAATGAGTTTCTCGCGTACCGTTCTGCCCGAGATGTCGAAGTACGCACGACCGGCAGTATCGATGGTTACGAGCATCACTTTCTCGGGTAATTGAGTGAGTGATGTCGACGATGGCGGATCGGCCTCAATCGGTTCCATGTTGCGGAACTTGGCCGTGAGCATGAAGAACGTCACCAAGAGGAACGCAAGGTCAACCATGGGCGTCATGTCCAGGCTGGGTGCGCTTTTGGGTATCTTGATTTTTGGCATCGTTCTGCTGTTATTTACGAGTGAATAAAAGCAGTGCGATTAGTGCTTAGAAGCGAATGTCTGTGCTACAGAGAATCCGGCTTCATCAATACCATAGGTAAGCTGGTCGATGCGGTTGCTGAAGAAGTTGTATAACAAAATCGCAAGTGCAGACGCCAAGATACCGAGGAAGGTATTGATAAGTGCTTCAGAGATACCGACAGAAAGTTGAGCAGGATCCGGAACACCGGC
>JAURKF010000299.1 GCA_030831885.1 Flavobacteriales bacterium | reverse complement strand
TATCCCACATTCACGCGCTGATCACCAACGCGGGGTATGATTTCAAACTCTAAAGCAGGATTGACATATACATGCTCAATTTGTGCGCTCCAGAATGTGTCTCGTGCAACAATCTGCGTAAACTGATAAATCTCGTCGAGGGGTGACTTCCACGCTATGCTGTCCGGTAAATCCTGTAGAACACTTTCGGAGCGCATTCCATCGGCAATTTCACCCGTAAAAACGGGCAGCTTGACCGCAGCCAAATCCGATAGCGCCATAGTATAGCCTTCCGAATCGAGGTAATAGCTTTCACCCATGCGATTCAAGATGCGGGCTATGGGTTTTCTTTGCTTTACCTGAATAATGCAGCGGCCATCGACCGTTGTGTAAACATGAGCCTCGCGCACGCTCGAATGCGACAGAACCGCCCGGTGAATAGAACCCAGATCTACTTCATTGAGGGCCTTTCCCACAATAGCATCCGTGGCACTATCGGCCAGCGAGGCAACCATCTGCTCATCGATAAACTTAATACCCTCCATAGGCTCAACCTTCACATCGAGCTTCCAGCAACGCGTGTCGCTTTGCTTTTTTCCTACAAAACCGAGGGCCACCAAAAGTCCGATAGCACCTGTGAATGCCAGGGAATAGACCAATATCGCACGCATGCGCTTGCGCTTTTGGATGTCTTGAATGAAAATATTTCCCTTTTCCTTCGTCATTGAGTTTGGCAGGTAGCGGAAGGAAGAACTTCCGGTTATTTATCCGAAAAGGCCGAAGCGACAGGGCTCACAAGAGCATCGATGTCGCCTGCGCCCAACATTACAATCACTTGACGCGGACTTCCGGTTAACTCTGCTAATAAATTATGCTTCTCCACGAGTTTTTTAGTGGGTTTGGAAATGTTATCCAACAGCAATTGTGAATCAATTCCGGGCATAGGGAGTTCACGTGCCGGATAGATGGGGAGCAGGATGATATCATCCAAAAGTTCCAGGCTTCGTGCAAATTCATGCAAGAAATCGCGCGTTCGGCTGAACAAATGTGGCTGAAAAACGCCTGTAATATGCTTTCCGGGATACAGCTGCCTCACAGAGGCAATACATGCCCTCAATTCCTCCGGATGATGGGCATAGTCGTCGATCAGCACGAGATTGTCGCGCCAAATGTGATACTCAAACCTGCGCTTCACTCCGGCAAAGGAGCTCAATCCTGCTCGTATTTCCTCTTGAGAAAGGCCAACCTCCCTGCACACGGCAATGGCGGCTATTGCATTCTCAACATTGTGAATGCCCGGAAGACCAAGCTCCACTGCTGCCCAACAGTCTTTTCCGCAGGTATAATCGAAATAATAACGTCCGCTTCGAATATCAACGCGAGAAGCAAAATGGGCCGCCTCTTCGGAACCGCTATAGTCGGCATGCCTCACGCCCTGTTCCAATGCACCTGTATCGATTGGCAATCCTTTGCGATGGAAGAGCATTCCGCCATCCTTCAGTTTTTGAGCAAACAGATTGAACGACTCCTTCATGTAATCGTGCGAACCATAGATGTCGAGATGATCGGCATCGGTACTCGTAATAACGGATATTCGAGGGGAAAGGGTCAGAAAAGAACGATCATACTCGTCCGCTTCAACCACGGTCCATTCGGCTGATGTATCGAGCAATAAGTTTGTTCCGTAATTGGTAGCAATCCCCCCCAAAAAGGCGTTGCATCCTTTACCGCTGTGCTTCAATACATGTGCAATCATTGCGCTGGTAGTAGTCTTTCCGTGCGTACCTGCGACGGCTATACTCTTGCTTTGTGCCGTGATTACTCCCAACGCTTGTGATCGCTTGATGATGGTATAATCATGATCGTGCAGCCAATTCAATTCCTGACTTTCCTTCGGGATGGCCGGCGTGTAAATGACAAGAACCTTCTCGCGCGGTGTATGGCGCACTATAGGCGGAATTTCAAGCACTGAATCGTCGAAGTGCACAGGTATTCCTTCCATCTCCAACTCGGTAGTAAGGGGCGTGGATGTCCTGTCATAACCCATCACAAGCTTTCCCTGAGCGTGGAAATAGCGCGCAATGGCCGACATACCGATGCCGCCAATACCTAAGAAATAGTAAACCTCCGTTTCTTCGAAATTCATTGCGTTACGATTGCACCAATTTTTTCACCTCATCGACTATGCGCTCAGCTGCATTTTTTTGCGCAAGGATGCCTATTGACTGCGAAAGATTTTTGCATGCATCACCATTTGATAGCATCGAACTCACTTCATCGCCCAATCGTTGTGCTGCTTCATCATCGCGCACCAGTAGCGCAGCTCCCCTGGTTACAAGGGACATAGCATTCTTGGTCTGATGATCTTCTGAGACATTGGGTGAAGGCACAAAAATGGTAGGCTTCGCCACCAGGCATAATTCCGAAATACTCATAGCACCGGCCCTCGACACTACTACATCCGCTGCTGCATAGGCCAAATCCATTTCGCGAATGAACTCATGCGCGTGAAGATGTTTTAACGACGAAGCCCGTTTCTGCGCTGCCTCTGCATAGCCCTTTCCGGTTTGCCAGACTACCTGAAACCCCTCATTCTCCCATCGCTCTGCATGCTCATCGACTGCCTGATTGATCGAACGAGCGCCCAAACTTCCGCCTATAACCAATAGTGTCTTTCGGTTTGAATCAAGACCAAAATGCTTCAATGCTGTTTCACGTTTGCCCGTGAGATGAACAACTTCCGGGCGCACCGGATTGCCGGTCATCACAATTTTATGTGCAGGAAAATATTTCTCAAGACCTTCATACGCAACGCATATCGTATTAACCTTGCCGGAAAGAATGCGATTCGTAACTCCGGGATATGAATTCTGTTCTTGAATGAGGGTCTTCACACCTGCACTTGCTGCTGCGCGCAGCAGCGGACCACTGGCATAACCTCCCACTCCAATAGCAATATCAGGTTTGAAATCTTTTACGATGCGGCGTGCCTTAAGCATGCTTGCAAGCAACTTAAAGGGCACCAATAAATTCTTCCAGGTAAGCCTGCGTTGAATTCCTACAATGGGCAAGCCTATAATTTCAAACCCTGCTGCAGGCACCTTTTCCATTTCCATTTTGCCGAGAGCACCTACAAACAGAATGACCGCATCTGGAAATTGCGATTGGATAGTTTTGGCGATG
>JAURKF010000298.1 GCA_030831885.1 Flavobacteriales bacterium | reverse complement strand
GAACTTGCCGATTTGAAAGCTGCTTTAGTTCAACACAATGTAGAGCAACTTATTGGTTCTTCGGGGTCTTTCGACACTCTGAGGGCTCTGCATTATCGAGATGCTATTGGCGAAGGTGTTACTTCATTGCACGCCGATATTCCGCTTTCGGCCTTTCAGTCTATTCATGAGTGGTTGTTGCGCAGTTCACTTTCGGAACGTGCGAAACATCCGGCAATTCCGAGTATTCGCGCCCAGTATATGCCGCTTGCAGCTCACCTGGTGTACTTTGTTTTGGGGATACATTCTTTCAACAAGCTTACACACTCGGCCTATAGTCTGAAGGAGGGTGCTATTGATGCTATTATGAGTCGTATCGAGTGGCCTGAAATCAGTGAGGTCTGATAGATGTTCGTTATTACTTTCGCTGTATCGCAAATGGACAGTATGCTATGGGTTGACTATCCTTGCACTTTCAATTTGCAACTTTTCGTGCCATAAATCCATTAATGAAAAATGAGTAATGAAGATGTGGTTTAACCGCCAAGGCGCAAAGAAGATTTTAAGGAATGGCTTTCCTTCAACTTTCAACTTTCAACTTTCTATTTTTTTGAATCGCAGAGAGTCGGTGGTGTCTGTTTTCGCAGTATGGATGGCGCTTTCAATCGGTGAATTTTCCTATGCGCAGGGGACTGTGCGCGATACTTCCTTGTTTGATCCGCATGTTACCATGAGCTATTCGTACCAAATACCCGGTGGAGATTTATCGAATCGGTTTGGAAACAATAGTAATCTTTCGTTGGGCTTTCACATCAAGTCAAGAACCAATTGGTATTACGGAGTTCAGGGACAGTTCATTTTCGGTAATCGGGTAAACAAGGAGGAGGGCTTTTTGCAAAACCTGATGGTTGACGGAAATTATGTGCTCGACAATGATGGTTATCCCGCTACGTTGGTATTGATGCAGCGTGGTTTTGCTATTTCTGCCGATGCAGGCAGATTGTTCCCTGTGCTGGGCCCCAATCAGAACTCGGGTGTCCTCGTTAAAGCAGGCGCAGGATTTTTACAACACAAGATTCGTATCGAGCATCAGGAAACGTATATAGCACAACTGGAAGGCGATTATCTAAAAGGATACGACCGTATGGCCAATGGCCCGGCAGTGACCGGGTTTTTAGGCTATTACCACATGAGTAATAACCGCCTTATTAACTTCGTGATAGGAGTGGAGGGATGGCGGGCATTTGCCGAGCCGCGTCGTGCCATCAATTTCGACACGCAGCAATCGGAACAAGGAATTCGCAAGGATGTATTGCTGGGATTGCGAGCCGGATGGACGTTGCATTTGTATAAACGAATGTCTGATAATTTTTTCTACTACTAATTACGAAGTGTGAGGTTCTTATATTCTGCCATCGTATCTATTGTTCAGGCGCTTATGCCGTTGGTTGCGTTGTGGAATGCCAAAGCGAGGTTGTGGGTACACGGGCGCCGCGGCTGGAGAGAACGATTGAGGAAATGGCGAAACGAGCATCCGGGTGAGTTGATTTGGTTTCATTGCGCGAGTTTAGGTGAGTTTGAGCAGGGAAGGCCTGTGATAGAGCGCATTCGAAAGGATTTCCCTCATTACCGCTTGTTGCTTACTTTCTTCTCCCCATCGGGATATGAAATTCGAAAGCAGTATGAACAGGTCGATGGTGTATTTTATTTACCGGCCGACACTTTTTCCAACGCACGCGATTTCCTTAGTATCGTCAAACCCTCGAAAGTGTGTTTTGTGATGTATGAATATTGGCCAAATTACTTTCTCGAATGCAGGCAGCTTGGTATTCAGCTTATAATGATATCGGCCATTCTTCGACCTGATCAGCGCTTCTTTGGTTGGGCATCATTCTTCTGGAAACCGGTGCTGAATTCGGTGGCTCATTTTTTTGTGCAAGACAGTCAGTCGGCCGATCTTCTCATGAAAATGGGTATTACCAACAGCACTGTGGCGGGAGATACGCGTTTTGATCGAGTGCTCGAAATAGCTGCATCAGCAAAGGAAATGGATGATGTAAAACGTTGGGCGGGCGAGGCTGATGTGCTTATAGGTGGCAGTACATGGCTACCGGATGAAATGGTATTGCGCGCATGGTGGCTAAGGCGTTCTGTGATGCCACACCCCTGGAAGTTGATTATTGTGCCTCATGAAATAGGTGAGAGCCATATAGCAGATATTCAGCGCCGCTGGTCACAGGCAGTATTGTGGACCAATCGAAAGTCTGAGGGCTGGTCTGAAGCGCCAATATTGATTGTCGATGAAATTGGACATCTTTCATCCTTATACCGCTATGCAAAGCTTGCTTGGATAGGAGGAGGGTTTGGCGCCGGCATTCACAATACGCTTGAGGCTGCTGCTTGGCGCTTGCCGGTGCTGTTCGGACCGAATTACGAGAAGTTCAATGAAGCATCAGGATTATTGGCAATTGGCGCAGCTCGATCAGCAAAAAGTACCATGCAAGGCTCAGCGCATTTATTGAATTTCACTCAATACGGGGTTGATTTGACTGCCATGGGTAATGCTTCGCGACATTTTGTTGAGTCCGGTGCCGGCTCTACTCATAAGATTATGAGCTTTTTAGAGCTGCGATAATTTTTTTTCTGAAAAACATACGAAAGTATTTGCCTAAAGCCAATGCTTGTATAAATTTGCGGCCCTCAAGTTCTTTTATCAAGCGGGAGTAGCTCAGTTGGTAGAGCATAACCTTGCCAAGGTTAGGGTCGCGAGTTCGAGTCTCGTCTCCCGCTCAAAATCCCGATCTGAT
>JAURKF010000297.1 GCA_030831885.1 Flavobacteriales bacterium | reverse complement strand
CTGTAATCAGGAAGTTCAGATACCGATTTCCATTCGTTGGTGCCTTGTTCGCAGAGGCGGGTATGGAAGTTTATTTCACGATTGGCCAATTCAGCCACTGTGAAAGGACCTTCAAGCTTTTCGCCATTTTGGAGGTAGTACTTGCGCATAAACGATTTTTAGAGCGGCGAAAGTTACGAATTAAATTAAAAAGCAGAAGCGTTGGGTTATTTGTTGGCGTCAGGAAATATTCCTGTCGAAATACCTTCTTCGCGCCGTACTTTTGCGCCCGATTTTAAAAACTACGAATGCAAAAGCTAAGGAATATCGCCATCATCGCTCACGTTGACCACGGAAAAACTACGCTGGTAGACAAAATGCTGCACACTGCCATGTTGTTTCGTGAAAACGAACAAACTGGCGATTTGATTCTCGACAATAACGATCTCGAGCGTGAACGCGGTATTACCATTCTTGCGAAAAACGTTTCCATTCAATACAAGGGACATAAGATTAACATTATCGACACGCCCGGCCACAGTGACTTTGGCGGTGAAGTAGAACGCGTGCTAAATATGGCAGAAGGCGTACTGCTCCTAGTAGATGCCTTCGAAGGTCCTATGCCACAGACTCGTTTCGTATTGCAAAAAGCGATTCAATTGGGATTGAAGCCCATCGTGGTTATCAATAAAGTAGACAAAGAAAACTGCACGCCCGATGAAGTGCACGAGGCTGTATTCGACCTCATGTTCAACCTGGGCGCAACAGAGGAACAGCTCGACTTCACCACCGCCTATGGTGCAGCGAAAAACGGCTGGATGAGTCACGACTGGAAAGTGAAAACCGATACTATCGAGCCCCTGCTCGACATGGTAATTGAACATATCCCTGCCCCACTCGAGCGCGAGGGAACACCTCAGCTATTGGTGACTTCACTCGACTACTCATCGTTTACAGGACGCATGGCCATCGGCAAATTGCACCGCGGAGAGTTAAAATCGGGTATGCCTATTTCGCTCGTTAAAAAAGAAGGTAAGGTAGTTAAAGGCCGTATCAAGGAATTATATGTCTTTGAAGGTCTGGGAAAGCGCAAAGTAGAATCAGTAAAAAGCGGTGATATCTGTGCTATCAATGGCCTTGAGGAGTTTGAAATCGGCGACACCTTTGCCGACTTTGAAAATCCTGAAGCCTTGCCAACGATTGCTGTTGACGAGCCAACGATGAGCATGCTGTTTACCATCAACGACTCGCCTTTCTTTGGTAAAGAGGGAAAATTCGTAACCAGCCGACATATTAAAGAACGCCTAGAACGCGAATTGGAAAAGAACCTTGCACTACGTGTGCAGGAAACTGATAAGGCCGACCGCTTTATGGTTTTCGGTCGCGGGGTACTTCACTTGTCCGTACTTATCGAAACGATGCGCCGTGAAGGGTATGAATTACAAATTGGTCAACCACAGGTAATTGTTAAATATATAGATGGTGTTAAAAACGAACCGGTTGAAGAGTTAACCGTAGATCTTCCAAGCGAAATGGCAGGAACCGCTATTGAGGCAGTTAGCCGTCGGAAAGGTGAAATGAAAAATATGGAGCAAAAGGGCGATCGCACTCAGCTCGAGTTTGAAATCCCATCGCGCGGTATCATCGGTTTACGTTCCTATATGCTCACAGCTACGCAAGGTGAAGCCATTCTCGCACACCGCTTTAAAGAATATCAGCCATGGAAAGGCGATTTAGGTGGTCGAAACAATGGATCACTTATCAGCATGGATCATGGCAACGCGACAGCCTACAGTATAAGCAATCTTCAGGATCGCGGAAAATTCTTTGTCGATGCGATGGCTGAGGTGTATGAAGGACAAGTAATCGGCGAGCATTCACGAGACAATGATCTTGTTGTGAACGTAACTAAAGCCAAGCAACTAACAAATATGCGCGCTTCCGGAACAGATGCTAAAAACGTGATGGCTCCGCCCATTAAATTCAGCCTTGAAGAAGCACTTGAATACATCCAAAACGACGAATACGTTGAAGTAACTCCCAAAAGCCTGCGATTGCGCAAAATTTACCTCAACGAAAACGACCGCAAGCGCAATGCGAAGGAGTTTGCGAATTAAAGGGAAGGGATAAGGGGTAAGGGGTAAGGGTGGAAGGTTTTTCCTGAGCTTGAACGTATTTAAGCATTCCCCTGGTCATCGAGTCGTTGATTCGATTTTTTGTTCGGTTCAGACTATTGAACATCTGATTGTATTAGTCCATAGAAGCTGTTCACAATTTTCATGTGCTGGCAATCGTTGGGTGTGCTTCATTTGCATTCTAACCGTTTTACAATGAAAAAAGCGCTTAAATGGACCGGCATCGTGCTCGGAGTATTGTTTATCCTTTTACTTATCGCTCCATTCCTATTCAAAGGAAAAATTGAGAGTGCCATAAAACAGGCAGCCAACGAGAATCTCAATGCTCGAATAAACTGGAGCGGTGTGAGCCTCTCCCTTATCCGCAACTTCCCGAATCTACGCGTCAGCGTTGAGGGCCTAACTGTAGATAATACTATCGCTCCCTTTGATAGCGTTCGCCTTGCCAGCATTGGAAGCCTTGAAGTAGTTGTCGATGTTAAAAGTCTGTTTGGCGATGAAATCGTTGTGAAGCGATTCGGACTCGTTGATCCGGTTCTCGATATTCGATTCGCCGAAGACGGTTCTTCCAATATCGACATTGCAAAAGCAGACACAACGGCAACCCAAGAAACAGCCACAGAAGAAGGCGGTGCGTTCAAAATGAAACTTAAGGAATATTATATAACAAACGGGAAAATCAACTACGACGACCGCACAATGCCGATGATTATGAAGTTCGAAGGACTCAATCATGAAGGCTCAGGCGATTTCACTCAAGATCTTTTTAAGCTGGTAACCACTACGCATGCCGACAAAGCCACGTTTTGGTTTGATGGTATCACTTATCTCAACGAAGTGAAAGCAGACCTGCAGGCCGATATCGACATGGACATGAAGAACAGTAAATACACGCTGGCCGGTAATAAAATTCTGCTCAACGCACTCGAACTAGGCGCTCAGGGTTGGGTTGCAATGCCGGGGGAGGATATTGATATGGATATATCATTCAATGCATTGAAAAACGATTTCAAGCAATTTCTTTCGATGGTGCCATTAGAGTTTGCTAAAGATGTGGAAGGAGTTGATGCAACCGGAAACCTGACCTTTAATGGATTTGTGCGAGGCACCTACAACGACAATAGTATGCCAGCCGTCGGATTGGAATTGGCAATCGATAATGCGCGCTTTCAATATCCGGATCTACCCAAAAGCGTCGACAACATCAACGTGAAGGCCAAGGTATATGCCGACATGAACGATGAAGATAAGACGACTATAGACGTCGATAAGTTTCATTTGGAGATGGCAGCGAATCCTGTCGATATGACATTACACCTGCGCACGCCCGAAAGCGATCCATTTATCGACTTCGCTTGTAAAGCGCTCGTGAATTTGGATAATGTAAAAGAGTTTATTCCATTGGAAAAGGGCGACGACGTGCACGGAATTATCAATGCAGACGTTGCCATGAAAGGAAACTATAGTGTAGTTGAAAGCGGCAACTATGAGAGCTTTGATGCAAAGGGCATGATCGATATTCAGAACGTACTCTTCAAAAGCGATTCTCTGCCCTACGATCTGCAGATTAATAAAGCGATTTTCAATTTCACACCTCAGTTTATCGACCTCCAGGGATTCGATGCGCGCATCGGCAAAAGCGATGTCCAGGCATCGGGTAAAATTGAGCGCTATCTCGCCTATGCATTGCACGACTCCCTGCTGGTTGGTTCATTCAGCGTTAGCTCTACGCTCATGGACCTCAACGAATTTATGACGGACGACGCAGCAACATCCACAACCGCTTCTGCCCCGGCTGCTTCTGACACTTCGAGCATGAGCCCTATCGAGCTGCCCGGCAACATCGACTTTACACTGAATACGAACTTCACGAAAATGATCTATGACGTGAATGAAATTACCAATGTTCAGGGAGGCATTACGCTGCGCGACAAAATTGCCTCGCTCAACAATTTACGCATGAATGTAATTGACGGAACCGTTACGTTGACAGGAAAGTACAATGCGCAAAATCTTAAAGCGCCGAAAATGGATTTCCTTTTCGATATTCAGAACTTGGACATCAATAAAGCAGCGACACAGTTTGTGACAATTAAAAAAATGGCTCCTGTGGCGAAAGCATGCAATGGAAAGTTCAGCACACAACTTAGCATGCAATGCACACTGAGTCAGGATATGATGCCCATCAATGCTACTGTGAATGGCGGTGGAAAGCTGGCTACTAAAAGTGTGGTGGTGAAAGACTTTGCTCCATTGGTAAAACTCGCCGATAAAATCAATTTCGAAAAACTAAAGGAACCGCAAACAGTTGGTGATGTAAATATTTCCTTCAAAATTGTGAATGGCACCATCAACGTTGATCCTTTTACTGTAAAGCTAATCGATGGCATGCCTATGAAAGTTTCAGGCTACACAACGCTTGACCAGGCAATTAACTACAATGTAGAGATGGATGTTCCTATGACCATGTTTCCGGCAGGTGCCATGCAGCAAGCCAATACGTGGATTGGCGAGCTCAATAAAAAACTTGGATCTAATATGAGCGTTGGCTCCAAGGTGAATGTTATTGCCGTCATCACCGGAACCGTAGAGGATCCCAAGATAACCGTTACCAGCAAAGCATTGGGGGAAGATGCGGTTGCCTCTATCAAAGAACAAGCAATTGCCGAAGTCAAAGAGCAACTCAATAATCTGAAGAATGAGGCACTGGAAAAAGCCATTGCGGAAAAAGAACGTCTTGTAGCGGCGGCAAAAGCGCAGCGAGAAAAGTTACTAGCAGAAGCAGCCACATCGCGTGATAAAGCTAAGAAAGAGGGCGAAGCACTGGCAAAAAAGGGAAAAGACGCAGCTTACAAAGCAGCGGATGACTTAGTGTCTAAGGCGCGCAATCCACTCGAGAAAGGTGCGGCAAAAATCGCAGCCGATAAGGCAAAAAAGGAAGCAGATGAAGCTTACAAAAGAGCAGTAGAAAAATCAAACAAAGAAGCCGACGATGCCTATAAGGCAGCCGAGAAGAAAACAGAAAACTTGGTAAAGGATGCAGAAGCGAAGGGAGATACGAGGATTCGCGAGGCGGATAAGGCGGCGACTATAAAATAAGGGGTAAGGGGTAAGGGGTAAGGGGTAAGGGGTAAGGGATAAGGGATAAGGGATAAGGGGTAAGGGTTAAAGGATAAGGTCTTTTTGCTACTTTCGAGTCATGCAAAAAATCATAGCAGCTTTCGTGATGTGCCTTGTTGCCCTCTCACTGCCGGCTCAGCGTCCTGCGCATTATCTGGTAGAAAATAAAGGTCAATGGCCTAGCCATGTAATTGGTGCAGCCGGTGTAACAGGGGGAAGATTGTTTTTAGAGAGAGGATCCCTGACCTATCACGTTTACGATTTGGAAGGCCTTCGCAATCGTCACGATAAAGATGCCGGTCCAACCGGTGCGCGAGGACATGTCTATCGTATGTCGTTTGTTGGGGCTCAAGAATCTTCTATGAGGGTATTACTTTCAGAGAAACAGTCAACTTACAGCAACTATTTTCTTGGCAATGACCCTGCACATTGGGCAGGTGGGTGCAATCATTTTCTAGAGGCGGAAATTCAATCACTTTATCCGGGCATCCATTTAAAAATGCATGCGGCAGGCAGTTTCCTGAAATACGACCTCATTGTGGAAGCGGGTGCAGAAACAGATGTTATTGCAATGAAGTACGAGGGGCAAACGAGCCTTCAAATAGATCACGAGCGGCTAGTGGTTGAAACCAGCATTGGCGACGTTACCGAACAAAAGCCACTCGCCTGGCAAATTATAAATGGCACAAAGCACCTTATTCCTTGTCGCTACAACATCAAAGGGAATGTGGTATCATTCGATTTTCCGAAGGGATATAACCGCGCATACGATCTGATAATTGACCCCGAACTGGTATTCTCTACTTATTCGGGAAGTACCAGCGATAATTTTGGTTACACGGCCACCTATGATCAGGAAGGGTTTCTGTATAGCGGAAGCTCTGCATTTGGCCAGAACTATCCCACCACACTTGGAAGTTACGACCAGAGTCATAATGGTGGTGATAGCAGTATTGAACAAGGCATCGACATTGCGTTATCCAAATACGGACTCGACGGAACAACCATGATGTGGTCAACCTTTTTGGGGGGCAGTGGCGATGAAGTCCCACATAGTATCATAGCAAACGAACTGGAAGAGCTCATTGTTTATGGTTCGACAGGATCTTCAGACTATCCGATAACGTCCAATGCATATAGTTCATCATTTGCAGGTGGGGGTTTGCTGGCCCCATCCGGCACGGGTGCCAATTTCCCCAATGGAACTGATATTATTCTTTCACGCATCGCATCGGATGGATCCAATCTCGAATCCTCAACTTATGTGGGCGGCAGCGGCAACGATGGTATTTGCGACGCAACTGCACTTAAATACAACTATGCCGATGAATTTCGCGGCGAGGTGGAGCTCGACGATGACGGAAATATTCTGATTGTATCATCCACACGTTCGACAGACTTAACAACCAACAATGCAATTCAATCCTCTCATGGTGGAGGATTGGATGCACTCATTGCAAAATTCAATACTCAACTTACACAAACATTGTGGCTGACATACTTTGGGGGCACCGGCGATGACAGTGGATTTTCAATTTCCAACAATTCCCTGGGTGAGCATTTCATTTGTGGCGGAACAACTTCGGCTATGCTTAATCTTACTGAAGTTGGGGCACAACCATCCTACGCCGGTGGAAGCGCAGATGCCTTTGTGCTCAAACTTTCGCAGGCCGGTAATCAACTTAATTCAGGGACTTACCGCGGAAGTGATGCTTATGATCAAGCCTATTTCATAGAGGTAGATAATGAAGACAACGTTTATATCTATGGCCAAACGGCAGCGACGGGCTCGGTTATGATTCAGAATGCTGCATACAACAATCCCAATAGTGGCAATTTCATCACGAAGTACACCCCGAACCTGGATCAAATTATCTGGTCAACGGTAATTGGCACCGGAAGTGGAAAACCCAATCTCTCCCCTACTGCTTTTCTTGTTGACTACTGCAACCGCGTGTACATATCAGGTTGGGGTGTTAGTGCTGCGGCCGGCAACCCACTAAATCCGGGCAATCACCTGGAAGCAATATTCAATATGCCAATCACCAATGATGCTTTCGACAATCTCAGTACAACGGGTGATTTCTACATGGCCGTGTTCGATGAGAACATGACGAATCTTGAATATGCAACCTTCTTCGGGGGAAGCACTAGCCAGGAGCATGTTGACGGTGGTACAAGCCGTTTCGACCGAAAGGGAGTCATATATCAGAGCGTGTGCGCCGGCTGCGGTGGCAACGATGATTTTCCAATTTTCCCATCCAATGCATGGAGCAGCACCAATGGAAGTTCATGCAATAATGGTGTATTTAAATTCGATTTTCAATTACCTCTTACAGTCGCAGAATTCTTCAACGAGCCAACCGATTGTATTGGTAATCAAACAAATTTTATCAACGCAAGTAGTGGTGCCGACAGCTATTTATGGGATTTTGGAGATGGAACGACCTCGACCCAAACCAATCCAAATCATATATATACCGCTCCGGGAATTTATACCATAACACTTACCGCTACAAGTAATTCAACATGCAATGGCACTGACAGCATTCAACATACCGTCACTATAACCGAACCTGTTCAAGTTGAATTAGAAGATATAGTGGTTTGCGCAGCACCTAATAATGTGCTTTCCGTTCCTTCAACATCGGGGATGTTCAGTTGGTCACCATCGGCAAACTTGAGCGATCCTGATGCATTTAGTACATTCTACACAGGCCTGGAAAGTCAAAACTTTACTATCACACAAAATGACTTCGGCTGCATTACAACCTACACGCTGCATGCAGATGTATTACAATTCGACCTTGTCACAGCTGACACCTTGCTATGCGAACCCGATGAGGTGACGCTCTCTGCCTCCTTTTCTCCTGCCGATGCTCTCATAGCATGGAGTTACAGCAATGACTGGGGTTTCAATGAATTGCTGAACGATGACAGCACAGATGTAGATATTATCGTTCAAGCCATCGAAAGCGATGTTTATTATGTACAGATTTCAAGTGGCGCGTGCAGCATAGAAAGTTCGGTTCTTATCGACCTAGCCTTCGATCTAACTACTGTTGAGGCGGATTTCACCATATGCACAGGTGAAGAAGTTACTATCGATGTAGAGAATCCCAATGCAGCACTCACCTACAGCTGGTCTCCGGAAGAGCCTATTCTTTCCGGTCAAAACTCTCCTTCTATCGTTGTTCTCATTGGCGAACCTACCTTATTTACAGTTCAATCCATATCCCAGGAAGGCTGCACGGCAAGCGATTCGGTGCTCGTTTCACTAAGTACACTCAATCCTGCAGAAGTGGATGCAACAGCCAACCAATATACCATCGCATCAGGAGAGAGCGCCTTACTGAATGCTCAACCAATAGGATTCTCTTACTCTTGGTCACCGGCAGAGTCACTCAACAACGCGTCCATTCACAATCCACTTGCGTCACCAAGTCAAACGACTATTTATACCGTTACTATTTCGGACTCTTACTGTACAGCAACAGACTCGGTTGAGATACGCGTACTCAACCTGATTTGTGGCCCACCAAATATTTTTGTTCCCAACACTTTTACTCCCAATGCAGACGGGAAGAATGAAAAGCTGTATGTTCGCGGGCTTAACCTTACGAATGTTCACCTCTCCATATACAATCGATGGGGGCAATTAGTATTCGAAACAACCTCCCAGAACGAGGGATGGGACGGAACCTTTAAAGACATGAAGGTTGATCCCGATGTATTCGTTTATTACCTAGAGGCTACTTGTGCAGGTGGAGAAGAATATTTTGAAAAGGGAAATGTGACCGTGATACGTTGATTACCTGAACCTAAACTGTGTTATGACAAATAAGCGACTTGCAATATTCCTACTGATTATCGGGCATTTAGTTTTTAACTCCGCTTCGTTGCGAGGACAAGACATTCACTTTTCTCAGTTCTTTCAATCTCCTTTGCTATTGAATCCTGCGCTTTGCGGTCAGTTCAATGGCTCTTATAGAGTTGGCATCAATCAGCGCACCCAATGGCGCTCAGTAACTACCCCCTTTTCAACTTTTGCCTTTGGTACCGATGCTAACCACATAACTCTGCCCGACGGTATATTCAATAGCGAAGACGGCAATTTTAAGGAGCTTCCGTTTCATGGAGGTATTTCTGTCTATTCAGATAAGGCCGGCGATTCTCAACTAAAAACCACAGGGCTAAACTTGATAGCCGCGCAGGAATTTAAGGTTCCTTTCGACCCAAAAGCCAAGCTTCACGCGGGTGCAATGCTAGGCTTCACCACCATGCGCATTGATTATTCAAAATTGACTTACGATAGCCAATGGAATGGTATCAATTACGATCCCAATTCTCCCTCCGGAGAGGTTTTTCCGAGAGCTCAGCGAGGTTATGTCAATTTGAATATCGGTGCCACCTATTCCCGCCTCATCAATGATAAGCAATCGTTTACAGCCGGCATAAGTCTGTTTAATCTCTCTCGCCCCAAGCAGAGTTTCTTTGATGAAGGTTATGTGAAACTCGATACCCGCTTCAACCTGCATGGAAGCTATACCTTCAAATACACCCAAGATCTTTCATTTGAACCCATGCTCTTGCTCATGCTACAGGGCAAATACACCGAGTTTAACATCGGAGGATTGGCGCACTATACCCTTAGTGAAAAACCTTGGGCTCGAAACGGGCTTTATGGAGGCCTGTTTCTTCGAGCCAAGGATTCTGGCTTCTTTATGGTCGGAATACAATACGGCAGCTGGAACGCGGCCGTGAGTTATGATGTGAATACCAGCTCGCTAAAGCCTGCCAGTAATGGCCGGGGTGGATTGGAGTTTTCTCTTCTTCATACGTTTTCCAAATTTCCGCGAAAACAAAATGCCAATACCTGCCCCAACTATATGTAGAACATCGTTCCGCATGCGCGATGTTGGAAAATTGTGAATTACGCAGCGCTTCCG
>JAURKF010000296.1 GCA_030831885.1 Flavobacteriales bacterium | reverse complement strand
TGGTTTCTTGTCGAGCCGACGCACAGCCAGTTTCAATGTGCGTTTGCGTGGCCACGAAAAAAAGCCCTTCATCTTCCACACCGTAATGGCGCTGCATTCCACATTTCCCACCGCTGAAAACGATTGTCCGCTGCGCACCAAAAACAGATTGCGCATAAGCGAAAAACTCCCGGGCTTTTCCTTCGGGTTGCGATAAATCACCACCGCCCACCGCCCATCGGCATCGAGCACAGGCACCTCAAAGGGCTGCCCGTGCCAAACGGAGATTGGGGTATTGCGGTGATGCATAAGGGCGAAGGTAATAGAAGTTAGGGTCGGAATTTTACCTTCATTTAAAGGTCTTTAAAAATGAGTTTGAAGGTTGGTTCACTGAGAACCACGCGGCAGGTATCATTCACCAACACACAATCAACCTTAAACGTTTCCTGAGTTCCTAGAATCGTGCGTTGATAGGTAAGCGACCAGGCTTCACCTTTCTTCACTTCGCGAATGCCTGCGCGCTTCATGCTGTAACCGAACGGAGCGTTGGCTAACAATGCAACGAATGCGCTTTGCGAGCTACTCGCTCTAAGTTCGCCCGTAAAAAATGGAACCATTTTCTCGTATTGCTGGTTCTTGTGAAGAACTTGCAAATAGGAGAGGATATCAGTGCTGTAGAAACTCAGCGGCGTGCGAAAGAGAAATGACTCTTGCTGTCCCTGCGATTTACTGAATGAAAGGACTATGATGGTTATAGCTAGGAATCTCCTCATTGCATCGTGTTTTTCGGTTTCAATAATACATGTTCTTCCCAGAACTTTTTGTTGAGTTCATATTCTTCCTTTGGTTGACTTTTTTGGGCAAAAGGACGAGCGTATCCACCGGGGAAGGCGGTGATGATATGGAAGCTGTCCTCACGGCGTTCGGCAATAACACAAAACTCGTGGGTAGACGGCAAGGACGACACGTACCCGATTTCCAAGGTATATCCTTCGCGCTGCTCACGTATGATGCACCCTGCGTCGACTTCTTCTCTTCTTGCCAATCCGCAAGTGCCAACAATCATCTTGTCTGAGGGCTCAAAGAGAAATGCCATTCGTCCATTGCCCTGATCTAATGAGTGAGTTGGTGGATGTGCATTGATAAAGTCCACAAGTTCCATGGGGGTTGAAAATACTTCCGGCAGGAAATAACTTCCGGCGAGATCATGAGCACCGAAATGCCTCATCAGATGCGCTAAGCGCGAGTCAGGAAGAATAAAGGACATAGTTTATCTTGAGCGCCCTAGGAATTTTTTGACTTTACGTTCGATTTTTTCCGCTAAAAGAGGGAAAAGATACTTCACCAGGAATACAGCAACAGTGATTAAGAGAACCACCATTACAGGATAGAATAGGGCAGCCGGCCAACCGATTGCTTCTTGAGCTTTTCAAACGGATTCCAGAATTGATTCTGCGGCATCAAATGCGGAGATTACGGAGATAATAGTCAATTCGCTAATAGACAATGATGAAGAGATCAAAGATTCAAATCGTTTGTGAACTCGCCTCAAAGAGACTTTTTTAGGGGATGGATTGTTCTTTAGGGAATGAATGCCGGTATTGTGCCTTCGGGAAAATAGGTATTGTTCACATTTTTCATTTCGGATGAAATGTGCACAAGTTCATTCGTTTTTTATGATTTCAATTTCAGTAGGTTATTGCTCTTATAGGAAAGAACTTGAATTTCATGAGCGGTGAAAAATCGATTTAAGGGTTGGGTGCGAGGAAACAGTTGCGATAAGTGAAATTCGCGGTTCCTCTTGCCACGTCAATTATCCTTTAGCTTACTCAAATAAATACGCCCCTTCTGTTTGCGGCTGTGCTTTATTTCAAGCGAGGTTAAGAAACCTTCGATCAGTTTGAATAGCGACTCAGAATGACCATGGTTTGGTATTTCTTGTTTCAGTTTATTGAAATGATCTCCAAATTCTTGCCATGTAGTGTTTTTAATGTCAATTGAATGGAGGTGGGTTTCAGCAAGCGGAACCAGCGATTCTATTTCACGGTAGCTGATTTTTTTTCTTGGATATTCCTTGTTCTGTAACTGTTGAGCGGCTTCGGATCGCAACGATGAAAGTTCATCGGTCAATGAGGAATCATTTCCCACTATCAAAATATGAAATGTCGTATCCTTCGCAATAAAACCTTTGAATTCAAGATATGCGGCCATGAAGCAATATTTTAGTATTTGATCCTTGCCTATGTCGCTGTCCATTTTTAATTCCAGGGCTACTAGTGCAGAAGTATTATGGGCATAGGCTAAAGTATCCATATACATGAATTTCATGTCGGTTGATGCTTCGAAATCATTAGAACTGCCAATTATCGACCACTGACTTTCCCGGCTGATATTAAAATGAAGTGATAAATAATCGCTTAAGACACTGCTTGGAAGAAGGGACATAAAAACATCAAATTCTTTATTAAGAAATTCCTCCGAGAATAGGCGGATTCTTCTTTGTGCCTCGATAGGATTTATTAAAATTCCTTTTTTTGGTTTGTCATATAGATTCTCTGCAGTTGCTGATTCGATTTCCAGACGCGTTTTTGTTTCGAGTTGCGAAACAATAGCATCGAATTTTTCTTTCGATAAAATTTCATTTTCGCATGATTCAAATACGTGGTCTAATACTCGCTTTTGCAATTGAGTCTTTGATATTCCCAATGCAGTTTCTGTTTCCCATGTAAGTAATCGAATCACTCCGGCTAGTCCGGATGTCCATGAAACACCATCTTTTAAATGATCTGTTTTATATATGATATGACGTTTGGATTTCATAGCGCAATAGGTTAGATGTGGCGGAGTAGGAATATATTATTCGGATTTTTTATTGGTCTCAATACCATCAAAATTAATTGTTGATGCAAATAGCAATCTCCAATGTAGGATTATTATCATATTATTCTAAGCTCATGGAAGCGTTAGGCATGTTTGTATGCCCGCTGCGCAAAGCGGAATGGTATGAAGCATGCAATATTTAGAAGCTGACTAGCCCGTTTAGAAGTCAAACACAAATCCACGATCACGATACTTCTCAAACAACTTTGCATCAAATTCATAGAGTTGCGAAGGGCGGTGACGTACATTTTGTTGTGTCTCGGTTAACTTCTTCAGGAACTTTACGTTTTGGATTTTCTTGCGGAAATTACCCTTGTCGAATTTTCTTCCGAGTATGGTTTCAAATACATCCTGAAACTCGGTAATCGTGAATTTCTCAGATATCACACGCGTCCAAATAGGCTCCTCAGCTATCAAGGTTTTTAATCGGTCAAATGATGCGTCCAAAATTTCGCGGTGGTCGAATGCTAGCTTTGGCAACTTACTCAGGCTATGCCATTTGGTTTGCTTAGCCCAGTGAGAGGCCACTGGATGAATGTCGGTGAGTTCTACAAGCGCCATATAGCCAATCGTTATTACGCGTCCCAAAGGGTGACGATTGACAGCACCGAAAGTTTGTACTTGCTTCATCCCAACGTCGTCAATCGAAGTGAGATCGTGTAAAACTCGATAGGCCGCCGTATCTAAATCCTCATGCGGATACACAAGGTCTCCCGGCAACGCCCAGAAATTTTCAAATGGTTCTGCACCGCGCTGTATCAAAAGTACTCTCAAGTCGCCTTGGTGGTAGCCAAAAATGACGCAATCGACGGAGAATGCCGACTTGAAGAAGGCATCGATTGGAATAGAATACATATCCTCCGACTGAGTGGCTTTGCGTATCGGTTTTGAAACTTTTTCCATGCGGTTTAATCGATCACTTTACTCTTTTGATCCTGCGCAAATGAGTGTTAAAGATGGCGGTCAAAGATAGATGAAAATCTTTGAGTATAAACATTTTGTATAAATTACAATTAGTCTATATTCGCCCATAAACAAATACACATGAACCATTTCTATACACGTTCATTGATAGCACTACTGGTGGTGCTTTTTCAATTCAACGCACATGCATTCAACGTAACTTTTCGGGTGGATATGAGCCAACAATCGGGCTTCACTGTCCCGGAGGTAAATGGTACGTTCAACAACTGGTGCGGAAGCTGTTTTCAAATGACAGATGCAAATGGCGATAACATCTGGGAAGCAACTACGAATTTGGCTGCCGGTAGTTATCAGTATAAATTTTCAGCTGACAATTGGAATTCACAAGAAACGCTTGTTCCGGGAAGTACGTGCACTGTCACTGCCGGAAACTTTACCAATCGCACCTTGGCCGTTACAGACGATGTTGTTTTGCCCGTGGTATGCTGGGGAGCGTGTGTTGAATGCGCAGCTGCTCCCGTTTTCTATGACGTGACGTTTCAAGTTGATATGAATGAACAAACCGGGTTCACTATACCCGAAGTTAATGGTACATTTAATGGTTGGTGCGGCAACTGCACTGCTTTGCAGGATGCCAATAATGATGGTATTTGGTCTATAACATTGTCTCTACAGGCTGGAAACTACGAATACAAGTTTAGTCATGATAATTGGTCAGGACAGGAGAATCTTACTCCCGGTTCTTCATGCACCATGACCACCGATATCTACACCAATAGAGTGCTATCTCTTACAGAGGATGTAGTGTTGCCTGCTGTATGTTATGGAAGCTGTGCGTCATGTGGCGTCAACACAGGCCCGTTCGATGTAACATTTAATGTGGATATGAATAATGTAGCATTTCCATTTACTACTCCGGAAATCAATGGCACGTTTAACGGTTGGTGCGGTAACTGTGCACCTATGAGCGATTTGGACGGTGATAATGTGTGGTCGATTACCATTCCGTTGCAGGCTGGAAGCTATGATTATAAGTTCTCTTACGATAACTGGACAGGACAAGAAAATCTGACACCCGGTGGCTCGTGCACTACTACAACCGATGTTTTCACCAATCGGACAATTGAAATAGCAGGTCAAACAGATGTCGGGGTGGTGTGTTGGGAAAGTTGCTCGGCGTGTAACACAGTTGCCTTAAGTCAAATGAACTTGCCTGTAACATTCGATGATGCCGCAGTTGAATATGGATTGATTGGTTTTGATGGATCAGAGGCGTCTTCTATCGTTGTTGACCCTACCAATGCTTCGAATATGGTTGCTCAGGTAATAAAAAGTGCATCCGCCGGGGCTTCATCGGGAGTGACAGTTACTGCACCTTCACAGCTCGGTTTCAGCAGTCCTATTCCTTTCACAGCCGATGCTACTACCATGTCGGTGCGAGTTTGGTCACCTGATGCGGGCATTCAAGTTCGCCTAAAGGTTGAGGACCACACCGATCCGACGCGTAGCGTAGAAACTAATGTAACGACAACCGTTGCGAACGATTGGGAAACACTTGTATTTGATTTCTCTAATGAGTCTGCAGGAACTGCTGCACTCAACCTCGGTTACACATATGATAAGGCCTCCATCTTCTTCAATTTTGGTGTCGATGGTGCTACTGCCGGCGAAAAAACGTACTACTTCGATGACGTTGTTTTCGGTGGCGAAGTAGTAGTGGCGAATGAATATAGTGTAACCTTCCAGGTAGATATGCAGAACGTAACCGGATTCACTACACCCGAGGTAAATGGTACGTTCAATGGTTGGTGTGGAGGATGTTTCCAGCTGACCGACACCGACGGTGATGGCATTTGGACCGGCACAGCCGTTGTTCCCGAAGGTGTTCATGAGTACAAGTTTGCTTATGATGGTTGGACCGGTCAGGAAAACCTCATCCCGGGTTCTTCATGTACTATTACGACCGGTGATTTCACCAACCGTTCCTTGGATGTTTCAAGTGATATTATATTGCCAGTAGTATGTTGGGAAAGTTGCGAAGCATGCGGAGCAGCGCCAATATTGTATTCCGTCACCTTCCAGGTGGATATGCAATACGTGACCGACTTTACAACTCCGGAGGTGAATGGGTCATTCAATGGATGGTGTGGGGGATGTTTCCAACTTGCAGATGGCGACGGCGATGGAATTTGGACAGGTACAGCTATGATTCCTGAAGGTGTGCATGAATACAAGTTTGCTTATGATAGTTGGGCCGGACAGGAAAACCTTATTCCCGGTTTGCCTTGCACTGTAACTAATTTCGGATTTACCAATCGTGCACTTGATGTTACGGGCGACCTTGTGCTGCCCGTGGTTTGTTGGCAAGCCTGCACCGATTGTGCAATAGCACCCAATACTTACGACGTTACGTTCCAAGTAGACATGAATGGAGTGGGAGGTTTCACAACTCCTGAGGTGAATGGCACGTTCAACAACTGGTGTGGCAACTG
>JAURKF010000295.1 GCA_030831885.1 Flavobacteriales bacterium | reverse complement strand
TTTCTTGATTTCTAAATCGTAGCTGGCCATCATACGCTTTTGAGGGCCGTAATACCACTCGCTCCATTTAAGTTCTCCACCCGATACGTCGGTTAATCGATCATAACGCGGAACATTGCTGGAAGTGGAGAACTGAAAATTGAGTTGGTGACATACGTTGTCTTTCGGTTGGAACAGAAATTTTTGTAATAGGTTGTATTGATTATAACCCGATTTAATCTGGATGCTTGGATCTTCGTTGACAATAATGCTATCGATGCCAAATGAGCTCGGCTCATCAAAATTACTATCGATAAAATTTTCTCTCCGAATGTAGTTGCCGTTGTAAAAGGGGTTTTTATTTCTTCCACCTCGCAAATCTCCGAATCGAGAGAAAGATGCGATAGTCCGGCTTGCGAATTTTTGCCATCCAAGATTGATATCGACACCATTGGTAGATTCATTATTTACAGTTGAATACCGGCTTCTTATTCCAAGGTGTGTGGTTTGCCTCTCGGTGGAGCTCAGAACAGGTCTTTTAGTATATAAATGAATAGTGCCACCTAAGGCATCTGTTCCATATTGGTTGGATGATGGGCCAAACAATATTTCTGCTCGCTCAAGGCTAATGTTGTCTATTGTCATTATGTTCTGTAAGTGCCCGGAGCGGAATATCAAATTGTTCATTCTAACTCCGTCAACTACCAGAAGAATCCGACTCGCCTCAAATCCTCGAATGACCGGGCTTCCTCCCCCTTGCTGGCTCTTCTGCACTAGCACAGATCCATTTTGTGCAATAAGATCGGCGGTTGTTTGCGATTGCGCCCTTGATATTGTTTTCGAGTCGATGACTTCCACTTGTTGGGCGATTTTGTCTTTCCTTTCTGCTACTTTATTAACGGAAATAATAATCTCATTCAGTTGGATGGTAGGTGGAATGCTATCATGTTGCCCCCAGGTTGTTCTTGCCATAGATAGCAGAACAAAACTCGAAAGGAGTATTGGTGTTTTTTTCATAGATGTAGTATCTGATGTTTAAAAAAGGTGACTGGCGCTCTGTTACCAGAGCCTAGATAACATCAGTAAAGGGGAGGCAGATCAATCGGAATGCAGTGTTTAACTGAATTATGTGCCGAATAAAAGAAGGTGTGGTGATAAGTGTTCACCGGAATAATCATGGAGAATTCAACTAGTTTGTGCATGATATAGTTCGACAAACTGAGGGAGTAGGCGTATTTTACAAGTGCCGTCCAGTCGCTACTTCCACGGCGCAAATCCTGCAAAGTCGAATGCATTGTATCCTCGACTTCGTCTTTCACAGCGGTAACGTGAGCGTGATCATCGCTAATTACATAGTCCACGATATCGTACATCTTACCATCCACCTCAAATTCGCTTTCATCTTGCAGTGAGCTTAAAAAATCATCAACGGGCAGAGAGAATTCAGTCCATTTCGATTTATCAGCGAGACGAAGGCATTTCGATTGGCGATGTAAGTAAAGTGCTGATGTGTAAATAGACCAAGCCCCGGCAATCTGAAGCACCAGAATTAAAACACATAAGAAAGTCAGCGTACGTTTCGTCAGGGACATCAGCGCAAATATGGGGTAAACAGCCCTTTCCCATAATGTTTACGTAAAACTTTTAAAGTAGGGTTTATCCGAAATTGGATGTATAGAATGAGTATTGATAATCAGCGATTCAACAATATTTTGCTCATTGAACATCGCGTTTATATTTGTGACTTCTAAATCCAGAAATTGACATGAGAAAAAGCTTACTTACGCTTGCTTTAGGAATTCTGACCACTACTGTTGCGATGGCGCAGTATCGCTGTGGCACTGACATCATGAATAATAGAGCCCGTGCTCGAAATCCTTTCCTGGTGCAGGCTCAGGATAATTATGAGCGACTGATGCGCGAGGAAATGATAGAGTGGAGGAATAATCGTTCAGGAGAGCTTGAAGCTATTCTTGTTATCCCGGTTGTTTTTCACGTTCTTCACTTGGATGGTCCAGAAAACATTTCGGATGAGCAAATTTTGGATCAAATGGAAATCCTTAACAGGGATTACAATAAGCTGAACGCCGATACTATTGAGGTTGTAAGCGGTTTTGATACCATCGTAGCCAATGTAAGACTTGAGTTTCGTTTAGCGACAAAGGATTTTCTCGGCAACTGCACAAATGGTATAGAGCGAATTCGCACTATCGAAACCTACGTTGGAGATAATGGCTCCAAGCTTAATCAGTGGCCTCGTGAGCGATACTTGAATGTTTGGACGGTTGCAGATATGGAGAATGGTGTTGCCGGCTACAGCCAGTATCCATCATCCGTGATAGATGGTCAGTCGGCTCTCGCTGACGGCGTCATTATTCGTCATGATTATATCGGAAGCATCGGAACAGGTTCGGAGTTTTCGTCACGAGCGCTGACGCACGAGATAGGACATTACCTAGATCTATCACATCCTTGGGGTAATACCAACGAACCGGAAGTTGAATGTGGGGATGACGGAGTCACGGATACACCAGTCACTGAAGGTCACCTAAGCTGTCAAAATTTGCGTGATTTCTCATGCAGTTCTACTGCGATTAGCGGAGTTCTCTATGATTTCGCCGGTGTTACTGCCGGAGTTGGCGGTATGACAGACCCTACAACGCCTCCTGTTCTTTTGCTGAGCGAGGAGAATTTTACTCGATTACAGTTTAGTCATTTCGATGCGAGCGGAGTTTCTATTAATCCTAATTCCAATGGTGAATTTTCATTTACCGGATGGAGCGAAGGCGCTGTGCAAGGAGCCACTTCTTATTCTGAAATGTCCGGTTCACTGAATACATCGACATACTACGAGTTTACAGTTACTCCGCGTCCTGGAAGTGCAATGTCACTTACAGAACTCCGTTTTTCTGCCAAGCGCGCCGCCAACGGACCGCGAGCATTCTCAGTGCGATCAAGCGCTAATAATTTCGCTAATAATATTGCCGCAACAGTTGCACCGGTAAACGCTAACTTGGTCGTGTTAACTAATCCGAATCCGGCCAATACATTCTTCTTCGCTGCCGATACGGCTATCAGCGTGAGCGGCGCTAAAGCAACTCTTGGTGGAACAACCTACACTGCTATGACCGGTCCGGTAACATTCCGAATTTATGCATTCAATGCAGAAGATGCTGCCGGAGCGTTTGCTATTGATAACTTTGAACTGGTAGGTACCTATGGTGTGGTTGAGAATGTTCAGAACTATATGGATTACTCTTATTGTTCTCACATGTTCACCAATGGCCAGAAGGACAGAATGCGTCTGGCTTTGAGCGTTGCTTTGTCGGGAAGATCAAACCTGTGGGCAGAGACAAATCGCGCTCTGACGGGTACGGATGAGAATGCGATGGTTTGCGCACCAAATGCGGATTTTTACCCAGAGACTAAGTTTGCTTGTGTTGATGAGCAGATTGATTTTCGTGATAATTCTACCAATGGTGTGGTTGATACTTATTCCTGGACTTTCCAGGATGGCAATCCATCAACTAGCAGCGAAAGAAACCCTTCTGTTTCTTTTAGCTCGGAAGGCCGTAAAACTGTAACCCTAACAGTTACTAATGAACAGGGCACTACTACTAAGACCATAGAGCAATGTGTTGTTATTGCTCCCGTTTGGACTGAAACTGGCGGTCCTCTTTTCCAGGATGATTTTGATTCAGCGCAAGATTTTCATTTCCATTATGTACCCGGTAATTTTGATAACAACATTTCGGTTTGGAACCAAACGAATACTGCAGGTTTCTCCAACAATACCAGTGCATTTCTGAATGCTTATGCCATGGATGTCACCAATATTGATGAAGGTGGCTTTGATGTTGACGAATTGGTAACACCATCTTGCAACCTTGAACTCGTTTCAGGTGCCTCGGTGAGTTTCAAATATGCTTACGCAACTCAAAGCACGGATCTGGCTGGGATAACAGATGTTTTTGAAGTGTTCATCTCGAATGATTGTGGCCAAAGCTGGTCTAGCACCCCACGTATAAGATTGGAGGGTCTTGATTTGGTTACGGCTGGTAGCGTTGCCATTCCATTTTTCCCAAGTGGGTCCTCTGAATGGCGCGAGGAGTCGTTCACTATTCCGAACACCTATCTAACTGAAGGTTTCCGAATGAAATTTGTATTCCGTGCCGGGGAGTATCCCAACAACCTATTTATTGATGATATCAATATGTCGGGCACAGTTGGTTTGAACGAAATGAATACCGATTTCTTTGGAGCGATGATTTATCCAAATCCTTCCAATGGATTAACGACACTCACGTATACCGATCGTGGTGTGCAGTCCATGTTGATTAACTTGACCGATTTGA
>JAURKF010000294.1 GCA_030831885.1 Flavobacteriales bacterium | reverse complement strand
TGCTTGCCAACAATCTATATTATCTGGTTCCGCTTACTTTTTTCTTGGGATTATTCAATGTGCTCGATGCATACACCCGCGCATTATTTCTTTCTACTGCCGGTGTAATAATCAAAGAAATCCTGTTGCGCATTGTAATTCTTGCAAGCGCTTTTGCATACCATAAAAACTACATTGGTTTTGAACAATTCGTTATCCTGTATTTCGGTTCATTTTGCGCAATGGCAATCGGCATGATGGCAGTGCTTGTTTACAACAAGGAATGGCATTGGAAAAAACCTTCCGAAAAACTTTCACCCTCGATCAAAAAAGAGATGCGCGACGTCGCACTCTTCTCGGTTATCACAGGGCTCAGCGGCATGATGATTTCCTCAATTGATAAAGTGATTGTGAACGATCAATTGGGACTGGCAGCAGCCGGCATTTTTTCTGTAGCAACCTATTTCGGAAGCATGATTCAAATACCCGCACGCTCGGTAATTCGAATATCTGCTTCTGTCATTGCCGAATCATGGAAAAAAAATGATCTCGACAACATTCGCTCTATTTATCGCCAATCGTGTCTCAACCAACTCATCATTGGGTTGATTTTACTGCTTGCCTTGTGGGTCAATATAGACAGTGTGATTGCTTTGATGCCCGCAGAGTATTCAATAGCGAAATACGTCATCCTGTTCATTGGATTAGGTTACCTGGTCGATCTAGCGACCGGTGCCAACGGAGCCATCATAAGCACTTCGGAATATTACCGGTATGACACCCTATTCATGGTGCTGCTCGTGATTTTCACATTCGTTATGAACGTCATGCTCATACCCCACTTTGGCATCACGGGTTCCGGAATTGCATCCTGTTTTACTTATATTCTATTCAATGTTTTGCGACTAATATTCATTCGAGTAAAATTCAACATGCAACCTTACACGAGTGATTTTCTCAAAGTAATCGCAATAGGTATCATCGCCTATACAATTACGTTTTTGATACCTCTATCAGGAATGCACTATCTCGACATTGCATTACGCGGAACCGCAATTTGCGGGCTTTACATTACACTGATTTTACTTTTCAGAGTAAGTCCTCAAATGACAAATCTTGCTCAGCAAGTGATTCGTAATATTCGCTTTAAATAGCGGGGCCATTACTTTACGAAACAATACTCACAATACTTTGCACTTGGATCATGTTCAAATGTTTCGCGTTGGAGCAATTCGTTTAGAAAGCGACCCAATGCTTCCTCTGCCTTATCAATAAACTCATGATCAATTGGTATTTCTGACAATTCCTGAGCATGAACATAAGCTCCCCCACCTTCGCGCATCGAATAAAAAGAAGCGGTTGGAATAGGTTGATCCTTCTCGCGTGTCATCATAATGTACACGAGCAACTGTAAAAACTTGGAGTGTTCTCTTACAGTGAACAGCTTATCAAAGTCTCCCTTGAACTTTCCTTTCGAAGATGATATCTTACCTGTTTTGTAATCAATAACCTGCAATACTCCTGCGACTGAATCGCCTCGATCTATTTTTCCTTTAAGCGCAAATGGAATTGGCAGTCCACCAAATCCTTCCGAATAAGACTTGTTCATGGAACCTTCTACGAGTGCCACTTTACGTTGGAACGTAGTTGCAGACGAAGCCTTAAGCGATTCCAGTTCAAAGCCAATGTACTTATCGAGCATCTCAATAGCGATTTGCATAGAGAGATAATCAATACCCTGACTGATGGTTCTTCCCTTGTATAATTCACGGGCCACATCAAACACAACTGTTTTAAGCCTATCTCTCAATTCCTTCAGAGCTTGCTCATCCGGATAAGAATCGATAAAAGGTCGGTAAAAATCTTCCAGAACTTTGTGTACAATTTGTCCAAACGTGCTACTGGATATTGTTTCCTCCACCTCTTCCTCCTCGCCCAAACGAGCAATATATAGATAGTAGAAGTCGAGCGGGCAGCTAATCAGTTTATTGATTGCTGATGGCGAAATTCCAGAGGCCAAGAGGGATTTAATTCGCTCCCGAATGAACTCTGAAGAAACAACACCCTCTTTAAAATTGATAGGTTCGCCGTTGCCTACGACCTCTTGCTTGATTTCGATGTTCGGATTAGCCTGTTGAACCTCTGATAAGAATTGAGTAATATACCGACTGGGCTCACCGGGTTTGTTATCGGAAACTATTGCTGAATGTAAAAAGTACACTTCGCGGGCTTCATGCAACAGCCGATGATACGTATAGGAATGAATAGCATCCAAATCCTCCGGCATGGATAAATGATAATGAGCCCTCAAATCAAAAGGAATGAACGACTGCTCAAAACGCTCACCGGGAAAACTATCTTCATTTGATCCGAGGAAAAGCACTCGTTCGAAATCCAGTGCGCGTGTCTCCGAGATACTCAATAGTTGCAACCCATTTACCGGCTCTCCTTCGTAATGCAACTTCATACGACCAATAACCAACTGATAAATTTTCAATAGTAAATGATCGTCACGCATATATTCCGTTTGATCAAGAATCGACGTCAATTCCTCGAGCACAGCCATCATCTTAATTCGCGCTGCTTTCATAAAATCATCCATTGGCTCAATGGTGGTGATAAAATTCAACAGCCGCGATATCGCATCATGCGGAGCACAATCCGCAAGCAATGCGCTTAACAAATTCGACAACCCGGAGTATTGTTTCAACCACTCATCTATATTGGCCTGCGTAACCTGTACAATACTCTGCGCAACTATTTGCTCTCGAATCGCCTCACAAGCTTGAGGCTCAATGCCTGCGGCGCGAATTACCTGAAGCCACTGTACAAAAGGTTTGAAGTATATTTTTCCTTTGCGCAAATGCAAACTTCGCAGTGCTATCAATTCCTCTGCGATTCGCGAAATGTGTGTTTGTTGAAGTGGTTTTCCTATGGCGAGATTAACCTCACTCTTTACATCTGTTATTGCGGATAGTAATGGCTCGAGCGCTGCTTCATCGTTAATGACCACACATGTTTTTTCAAGCTCATCTTCAGAAAATTGCGAAAGTATTTCTGCCGCTCGTATCACCTGAGATATGGAAGTGCTGCACTGGGTAATCGTTGCTATCATGGAGTGCTCAGCAATCTGATTCACAATATCGTCACCCTCAATGGTATCCTTTAATCGCCTTGCGTGCCTTCCTGCTTCATGCTGTGGGTTGTTGTAGTAATAGGAATCAAGATCCCAATACATTTTGACGTTCAGTATTTCGCGCACATTTCGAATGAGTTTTCGCTCTGAAGCCGAATAACTACCCAATCCTACAAAATAGATACGATCCGGTTTTTCATCGAGGACCATTTCTTCCGGATGCTCCGCTATGTAGCGCACAGATCGAGAGTAGGTCCAACATCTATTTCTATCCTGCCAGGCAGTAAATGCCTGATATAAATCTCCTAGTTGCAGCCAGAAGCGAAGAAAATCCTGCTGAGTTGGTGAAAGCGGATTTCGGTCATAACTCCACCCTTCCACATCCCATTGCTCAATTTCGCGAATATTCCGAAGATCGCTAAAGACATTCTTGGCAGGCGCTAATGCCGCATCCACATCATTGAAATCACGCAACGCAACACCCTGCCAACCGAGGAACACATCGAAAGCATCGGCGCCTTTCACCTCATCGCGGTACTGCTCAAACATCGCAGCAATCATTTCAATCTCACCTCCGATTCGGCCCGGTAAGATGGATCGGATCCACTCAGGCAGAATTACACAACGCGGCGACCAGAAAGCACCACCCTTCAACTCGTGCAAGTGACGCATCAGAAAAAGCCGGGCACGTGATGTAGGCAACACGATAGTCACATTGCTCAGGTCATCCGGAAAATCATCCAAAAGCTTTTGAGCAAACCGACGTAAAAAATAAGTTGACATAGCAAGCGACAGTTTTAAATGAATTCCTCAAATTTGAGGAATGAGCTACTCCTTTCCACAGTTTCGGAAAAATACATCCGGAACAAGTTTCTACCAAATTACATCGGCCTCGCATGTTATAGAGTGGCAACGAATTGGCAACCGACTTATCAGGCATGAAATAGACGCTCATATTTTACCTGAACGTCTGCTCATTGGCGATTTATTGAAATGCGAGAATGGTCATTACCTGCCTATTGATGAACACGAATGGAACCAAATCATCGGAGCACATCTATAATGCATTATTGAAAACTTCGATAATAAATAAGTGAATCGGCTCAACAAACGAAGCTCCGGGTTTTGAATTTTGTAGGTATGATTACAGAATACGAATCGCTAAAGCCCTACAACACTTTCGGTGTGAGTGCCCAAGCGCGTTACTTCGCATCCTTTCTAAACATTGAACAATTGCGCGAATTGCTTGCGCACAAAACAGTGCGCGAGAACAAACGCCTCATTTTGGGTGGCGGCAGTAACATGCTATTCGTTCGGAATTTCGAAGGTGTCGTATTGAAGAATGAACTGAAGGGCATCGAGAAAATAGCAGAAGACGAAAATCATTTTTATATACGAAGTGCCGCCGGTGAAATCTGGCATCAGCTGGTTTTATATTGTATTCAAAACAACTATGCCGGTATCGAAAATTTAGCCCTCATTCCGGGATGTGTTGGTGCCAGCCCCATGCAAAATATCGGTGCTTACGGTGTAGAAATAAAAGATGTTTTTCATGAACTAGAAGCCATTTCCATTGCCGATGGCTCAAGTAAAGTATTCTCACTCAACGAATGTAATTTCGGCTATCGGGAGAGTGTATTCAAGCGTTCCGAAAAAGATCAATGGGTTATTACTTCCGTTACTTTCCGTATGAATAAACGTGCGGTGCTACATACTTCATACGGCGCTATTGAAGAAGAGCTCGACAAAATGCACCTCGACAATATCACAATCAAGGATGTGGCAAAAGCGGTAATCAATATCAGATCTTCGAAGCTTCCCGATCCACAAAAAATTGGCAATGCCGGTAGTTTTTTCAAAAACCCGGTGGTGCCAATAGAGGTGTATCGCGCTATTCATGCACACTACAACAACGCGCCTTGTTTTCCTATCGATGAACATCATGTGAAAGTACCAGCAGGATGGCTCATTGAATGCGCCGGATGGAAGGGGAAAAATCTAGGCAATTATGGCGTTCACGATAAACAAGCACTAGTGCTTGTAAATTATGGAGGGGCAACCGGCGGCCAGATTTATGATCTGAGCACCGCTATCATATCAGATATAAAGAGCAAATTTGGTATTGAGCTCGAGCGAGAGGTGAATATAATCGCCTGATCATATCAGAACTTCGCGCAGGGCAAAACACGAATTTTTTTCGCGCGCTTGTTGTACTTATTGACCCATTGATAAACCATGGTTATTTCATGTGATCCGGCGCTACTCGCAACTCCTAGGCTTGAGGTTGTTAGATCATAACTATATCCGAATTTATAATTACCCGCCTGAAAGCCCAGGAGAAATGCAAATGCATCGCGATTTGCATATCCGTAGTTATTACTTTTCATTGGCAGACCACGATACCAAAGACCCAATACCATCGGAGCATATTCATAGTAAAAACCTAAATCCAATTGATCAAACTTCTGTTGAGACAGAAAATTTGCAGCGACTACAACATACCGATCCAGTTTACGAAGTGAATTACGCTTCATACGGATTCGGTATCCACCATGCATAGAATATTTTCGGGCAAGAGAATTTTCTTGCGTTTCATACAATGATACATCGGGCAAGTTGTTGTGAAAAGCGGAAAAGCCAAGCCATAGCTTTGGGCTATACAATAGCATTCCTGCACCCAAATCATAGTAGTTAATGGGCTGCACGGTACCCGATTCGAGTGATGGCACATTTCCTTCACGAATCATTTGATCATAGAAAGTCAATTTTTGAAAATCCACTGCCCTCTGACCATATCCAAATTGCAATGCCGGACGAAAGAATAGATTGCGCTTGATACGAGCCTCATAGGCATACTGCAAAGCAACGGTTGTTGAACGTAATGCTCCGGAACCTGCCTGATCATAACTGACAATTCCACCCAAACCACTATTAATGCCGGGTAAAAACTGATCATACGTAATATTTCCGGCGGTAAACCCACCGGGTATGGCGGTCCATTGATTGCGGTACTGCATACTAACCCGACTCTGCACCGACGCTCCAACAAATGCCGGATTAACCGCAGTAGGTGCTGCATAAAATTGCGTGAATTGCTGGTCCTGCGCTCTCGCACTCAACACAAAGAAGGACAAGAGTATGCTGACTACCCTGCCTCGTGAGAAGGATTTACAAGTAACGGTATGTATTTCAGTTAGCAGTCGCATCTATTTAATCAGAATTGTTACATCACCGGCCCTATCGTACTTCTGCCCATTCACAAATCGGGCTTCCACTTTCCATACATATACATCCTGCTTTACGAGCTTTCCTCGGTAATAGCCATCCCAGCCTTTATCGAGATCAATGCTTTCGAAAAGCAACTCACCCCACTTATTGAAAATCTGAAGTTTATACTCGGCTACTCCCGTGTGCAATGGGAAAAATACGTCGTTGTCCAGACTATTTACATTGTAATAGCCTCCGCTGCTGTATAGCGGGTTAGGGGTAAATGCATTGGGAAATTCTATCAACCCGACATCATTTGCTTGAACCAATCCAAGAAGAGTAAGTGTGTCTGAACAACCATTCTCATTGACGGCAATGAGACTTATATCGTACTCACCGCGCTCCTGGTAATAATGCAGCGGATTTTCCTCTGTTGATGTTTCTCCGTCACCAAAATCCCAGTAATACGAGGAAGCATTCGCCGACAGGTTCAAACAATAAACAGCTTCACCCGGCACATTTACATTGGTAGGCGTCACTGCAAACGATGCTGTAGCGTTGGCATACACATAGATGATTTGCTCCTGAGTCATGGTGTTACTGCTTCCATCAGGGCCAACTACGTTCAACGATACGGTATAAATTCCGGGTTGATAATAGGTATAAACCGGATTTTGAGCAGTTGATTGGTTGCCGTCGCCAAACGACCAAGTTGAAACAATAGCATTCTCGCTCAAGTTCGTAAACTGAACCCTAAGCGGAGCGCAACCATCAGCAGGACCGGCAAAATTGGCTATCGGCGCGGGCGGTAATATTTCAATGGTCCGATACGAGGTATCACTGCAAAAGCCATTACTCACTACCAATTGAATAGTGAATTCACCCCATGTTTCATAGGTATAGCTACCGGGATTTACATCAAATAAAAAGGAACCATCGCTCATATTCCAGGTAGCACCAAGATTACCTCCGATAGTAGTGTTGGTAATTTCAATCGTTGCATTAGGCCATAATTGCGATTGTGGTGTTACTTCAAAACCTGCAATAGGATTGGCAAATACCACAATGTTCTTCGTCATGGTGTCGGCACAACCAAAATTATCATACAGCAAAAGCGTCACTGCATAGGTCGTGTCATTGGTACCCCAATTAAAAAACGTATGCTGCGGTTCATATGAATTGGAATTATCGCCATCACCAAAATCCCATTCGACAGTCGTACCACCCTCACTGATGTTATCAAAATATATCTCAAGCGGTGAACAGCCCTGCTGTATAGAGTTAAAGTCTGCCTGAACTTCGGGCGGAACATCAAGTGTCAATTGGTCACTATTGGTGCAGCCATAATCTGTAGTTGCCTGTAAAATGATATTAAACGTGAAAAGCTCATCAGTAATATTGACATATTGATGCTCGTGAAACTCCTCGGCGGTATTGGACGTCTGACCTGTTCCATACATCCAAGTGTATCCATCGGCTCCTATGGATCCGTTATAGAAAACTACAGTAGATGGATAACAACCAAGCACCGTATCAATTTGTGCAATCGCTTGAGGCGTATGCATCACATGAATGGTGCGCGATAAAGTATCGGAGCAACCAAATACATTCGTTGCTACAAGTTGTGCCTCAACATCCACATCAGTATCGAACGGCGCATTGAAAGTAAGTGCCGGAGAGGTCTGTGAAGAAACTTGTCCATCGCTAAAGGACCATTGATAAGATACAGCGCCTACACTCTGATTAATAAGCGGAGCCAAATGAGGCGAACAACCTATTGTATCGGTCGTAAATAAGGCCACTACATCCGGATAGATCGTGTAATTCAGCGACATCTGATCTGTGCATCCATCCTGCGAAGTGGCTACTAGTAAAACAGTGTAGCTGTTGGTTTGAAATGGCGCGTTCGAATAATCATGCGTATGCGCAGATGCTGCCGTTATAGAAGCTGTTCCATCGCCATAATCCCACATGTAAGATGCCGCACCCGTAGTGTTGTTGAATAATGTTAGAGGTCCGGGTTCACATGCATTGCTCTCATTCATCACAAAGGATGCATTGGGAAGCGGGTACACGGTTAGCGGCGCGGTATACTGCGACTCGCATCCGTAGGCAGATGTAACCAATAACGACACATCGAATACCTGAGTAGTATCGGAATTGTTGGAAAAATAAATTACCGGATCTTCCATGATGGATTGAACTCCATTGGCAAAATCCCATTGATATGATGACCCGTTATCACTCGTATTTATAAATCCAACACTTACCGGAGAGCAGAAAGATCCTGGATCTTCGAATGAAGCTTCTACATCCGGGTAAACCTGTATGATAATGTTTGCCTGTGCTGTGCATCCTTCTATGGTAGACGCCTGCATAAAGACCTCAAATTCTTCAGCATCGTTTCCATTATTCATGAAAGTATGCGCATGCTGTGTTGCTGCCGTATTGGAAGAAGTGTTATCGCCATATTGCCATATGAAGTTATCAGCAAAAGTTGTTTCGTTTGCAAATGTCACTACCAGTGGAGAGCATCCGGCATTCACATTCGCAAGCACATCCACATCCGGTGTAGCAAAAATCGTTACCTGCTGTTGAATGGAATCGACGCAACCATAAGCGTTTGCCGCCAAGAGCGAAATATCATATATCTCGGTTTCACCCGAAGTATTGGAATAGTTTGTTGTTGGATTGGGCATAATGGACATGAGCCCATTGCCAAACGACCACTGAAAGGTGACAGCATTTTGGCTTGTATTGACCAATGCAACTTGGGCAGGAGAGCAAAACTCACCGGGGTCAAGGAAACCCGCAGTAACACCGGGATAAATAGTTATCTCGACCGTTGAAGAAGAATTGCAGCCTTCGTCAGTAACGGCCGACAATGTTACCTGCAGAACATCAGGACCTATGCCTGTATTCGTATAAACGTGTGTGTGAGTATTCGCCGTCGTAGTTGATTCAGCGCCGTCGCCGTATGACCATACAATGTCATCGGCGTGGAGTGAATTATTGGTAAAGGTTACTTCCACAGGCGCACACCCGGCAAATACATCGGGCTGGAAATCGACTACAGGGGTTGGGTTTACTATTAGCGGATAAGCAATGGTATCGACACACCCATACGTTGAGGTTGCAATCAACTGCACGTCGTATTCAATTGGGTCATCTGTATCATTTACAAAAAAGGAAGTCGGTGCGGGAATAGAAGACACCGCTCCGTTGCCGAAGTCCCATTGCAGTGAGTTTGCATTTATGCTGGTGCTGTTGAACTGAACAGTAGCAGGAGCGCAATAGTCAGAGGGCTCAATAAAGCCGGCTTCAATAAGCGGGTACACGGTAAGCGTTGAACTCTGCTGACTGGAGCAACCTTCGTCAGTAGTAGCAAGGAGTGTTATTACAAATTCCTGCGCAATAGTTCCGTTGTTTTCATATACCAGCTGCTGAAGCGAATCTGTAGTATTTGAGGTGGTTCCGTTTCCATAACTCCAAAGCAGGTTATCAGCCCTCACACTTTGATTGCTAATTTCTACTTCAACAGGAGCGCACGCTGCAAGTTCGTTCAACGCAAACAAAGCCACAGGAGTAGTCTTTACGAGGAAAGTATGCGACATGGAATCAACGCAGCCAAAAACAGAAGAGCCGGTTAGTGTAACGGTAAAGGGCACATCACTATCCGTAATATTCTCAAAAACGGATGTGGGATTTATTGCAACAGACTGAAGTCCGTTTCCAAAGTTCCACGAATAAGAGGAAACATTGATACTCGTATTACTGAACGGAACTGTTGCCGGAGAACACACATCTGCAGGTTCAACAAATGAAACTTCGATTTGAGGATAAATCTCAATGTTGGTATTGGAAGAACTTAGACAACCATAAATGTTCTGCGTGGCCAAGGCAATTGTCCTTACCAGCGGAGTCGTTCCATTATTGACAAATGTATGGGTGTGCAAATCAGCAGTTACTTGCGATACAGCACCATCACCGTAATTCCAATTATAGGTATCGGCACCTGAAGACAAATTCGTAATGCTTACCGTGAGGGGTGAACACCCGGAATTCACATCTGTGTTAAACTGTGATACCGAATTTGGGAAAACTGTAATCTCTGTTGTTGCAGTATCAGGGCAACCAAAAGCAGAAGTTCCGATAAGAGTAACATCATACACTATGGGTTCAGTCGTATTGTTATTGAACGTATGAAGTGGGGTTGCAAAGAGTGATGTAGATCCATCGCCGAAATCCCATAAATAGGTTTGCAAACCACTCACAAAAGGCATATTTACAGTGAGGGGTCCACATCCCTGTGTTACCGGAATATTGAGGTTGATATTATTGAGTGGATACACAAAGACGGTACTCGATATAGTATCGTTACACCCCTGCAGATTAAATGCAATCAACGTTACCTCGAAGATGTCGAGAAATGCTGAGTTATTGAAATAAGTATGCGTAGGACTTACAGCATTGGAGGTAAACCCATCACCAAAATCCCAGGCATACCCGAATGCGTTTTGAGACAGATTCTGAAAAGACGCCTCCAAAGGTCCACACGTGGGAGGAGTACTATTGTCTATAAAATCAGCCCTTGCCGATGGATGAACCACAATTTCTACCGTGTCGCGCGTGCCACAACCAAAAGAATTGAGAGCAGCCAATATTACTTGATAAGAGGTGTCTGTGCTTCCTGTATTTAGAAACGTAAACTGCCCTGAAAAATTCGTTGTGGTTTGGCCGTTGCCAAAATCCCACTCAAAGGAAGCAGCTGGTTCACTCAAGTTCTCGAAATTCACAAGAAGAGGCGTGCATCCAATTTGCACATCAGCTTCTAGCGCAGCTACAGGGGCCTCTTGTACGATTACCGTTTCGGAAGTTTGACCCGGGCAGTGTTCCGTTGTGATAAAAAGCTGAACAAGAAAACTTCCGGTACCGTTGTAAAAATGCGTGGGGTTCTGAAGATCCGAAACGGTTCCGTCACCAAACGACCAGTTCCAATCAGTAATGTCATTATTCCCGGCAGAAACCGTCAAATCCGTAAACTGAGCAACTGCCCCTTCACATAAGTTAAATACGTTGAAATCGACCTGCGGCGATTCATACACCTCGATTGTGATATCATCCTGAGCGGCGCAACCAAATGCATTTTCTACTGATAGCGTAACATGATATTGGCCCGGTTGAGTGTAGTTCACAACAGGTGGATTGAGGCCATTGAATGGTGCACCGCCATTATCCAGGTTCCAAACCCAACTCACCGCGTTGGGAGCTACAGCGGTGAAATCTACCTGCAACTGATCACAACCCTCTGTTTCATCGGCACTAATCGCTACAAGGGGATTGGGTAAAACAACGATTGTAACATATGCCGTATCCGCACAACCACTGCTTCCCTGCACACTGACGGCGCTTCCTACCTGATAGGTTCCCGGAGCATTGTATTGGTAAGAAAGATTGCCGGAGCCTGTAGTAAACCAGGTTGCATTGTTCCCGAAGTTCCACTTGAAAACGTTCGCTCCACCGAATGACTGCTGAAAAAAGGTAATGGGCTGACCGACGCAAACGGTATCGGCATTTGCGGCAATTTGCGCAGTTGGGGGCGGTACCACTTGAATTGTAATACTTGCGTAGGCCACTCCGCAAAAATTGGAATCTGCCAATTCGAATGTATACGACCCTATTCCCGGTAAATGAAGAGTACGTGGAAAACTTGGTGGCCAGGGCGTCCAATCAATAATACTATCCTGGCCGGTTCCCCAGTAGTTGCCTAGGTTCCACGACTCATAGCGCTGAAATATATTTCCCTGAAAAAGACAATTGCGTTCTGTTGCGTTGGTAAGCGTTACGATTGTGTCAGGGTAGCACAACACCGTCGCCGAAGAGGAGATCGCAGCATCGTCGATATCCCAAATACGAATTGGATTGAACGTGGCTGTCGAGTTACCCCCTTGAACCATATTACACATATTCTGTGCAGTCAATGTAACCTCAGTTTCACAATCGACGGTACCTTGCTGATAGGTGTGAGAAATGGTTTGACCCAAATTAGTGTGGTCAAAGTTCAATGGCGGAGAACCATCACCAAAATCCCAGGTAAATTGTGTAGTTCCTGAAACATTTGTGGATGAGTTGATAAACTCCATGGTTTGGGGAGCGCATGCCTGAGTTACACCACCAACCGGAATTTGAATGGAGGCGCTGGTAGCCTCCTCCATTACTACCGTTCCGGTGATTGTGCAGCCTGTGGATGTTTCTGTTATGGTTACAGTATAGGTTGTAACAGCAGGCGCATATACGTGTGTTTGAAAAGTAGGTGGGCTCCAGCTTGTTCCTGTAGTTATTGGCGAACCATCACCCCAGTTAATCGAGAAACCATTCCAGGTGTTCGGCGAACTCAGATTGAACGTAAAAGCATCACCTGTGCAGGAATACCAAAAAGGATTATTCGCGGGTGTCTGGCCGTTAAAGTCAAAGACCCTAGGACACTGAGCATGTCCATAAACCGCCGCCATCGCCATAAACATGGTCGCCAAAAAACATTTTCTATTGGAAAATGGCCGGTTCATGAGGATTTATACGACGATATTTCGAGAAAGATACAGAAATTCAAGCTTTTCCCATTAATATCCTTAAACCTCTCTTCCGAAAGGTGCATGTAGGATTCACCTTCAAAAGTAAAATTGCAACCGCAAAACAGGGCGCCGCAGAACTCAATTTATCAGTTAGTCTATGTTAAGAGCTTTCAGCAGTTAATTTTGCAGCCATGTTACTTGAAGTGCTTAAATCCAAAATTCATCGCGTTACCGTAACCGAGGCCAACCTCAATTATATCGGAAGCATTACGCTTGATCCCATACTCATGGATGCTGCTGATATGATTGAAGGGGAAAAAGTTCAGGTTCTAAACTGCATGAATGGTGAGCGGCTCGAAACCTACATTATCGCCGGGGACCGCGGTAGCGGCGTAGTTTGTCTCAACGGTCCGGCAGCAAGAAAAGTCACTCTCGGCGACATCGTAATTGTGGTCACCTACGCTCACATGACCCGCGAGGAAGCCAAATCATTTAAACCCACTATTGTTTTTCCGGATACCGCCACTAATCAACTCGCAAAGTGAACAACTTTAGGAAAGTCAGGGTAATAACTGCCAGCCACCTCCCATTTTTGAGCACTTACATTTCCGACCATTAAAAAAGCAATCACATACATCGTATTTCTCGGCCTTGCAGCTGTGCTGATGTGGTACATTTATGAGGACTATAGTTGGGAAAAAGACATTCTTCCGGCTCTTCGAAAGGTGAAATGGCCTTGGGTGTTTGCCTCGTTTGTGTTCGGGTATATCGCCACAGTTCTCAGAGGATTGCGCTGGAATATCATGCTCGAACCTATGGGCTATCGTGTACGCGACTGGTGGGCTGTGCACTCGGTGGCTTTTGGGTATTGTATGAATAACCTCATTCCCCGATCGGGTGAATTAGCGCGTTGCACATTGCTCAACAGAACCGACCACGTTCCCGTCAATATATTAATCGGAACGGTGCTTCTGGAGCGAATAGTCGACATCGTTCTCATGGCCACACTGATTTTCCTCGCTTTCGCGCTCGAACCCGATGCATTCAATGCCATCTTTTCACAGGCCGAAGGAAGCAGAGGTAAATTGATTCTTATTCTGCTTTTCGCCGGAATTGCCGCCTTCATACTCTTTCTGTTTCTGCTCAGAAAGTTTGAGCACATCCCGATTTTCAAAAAAATCCGAGAGTTTTTCTTGGGTATGGTCGACGGATTAAAAAGCATTTTCAGATTAAAACGAAAAATGCTCTTTTGTGCATATTCCTTTGGCATTTGGGTATTCTGGCTGCTCATGACATTCACATCGCTGCTGGCATTGGAAGAAACCTGCACCATTACACTTCGTCAAACTGTTTTCTTCATGGCTGCGAGCAGTCTCGGAATGTTGGTGCCAACACCCGGAGGAGCTGGAGCATTTCATGGCATGGCAATTCTCGGTCTGCAGGCTCTGGGATTCCCTGTTAAAGTCGGTGAGTTATACGCACTCATTTCATGGTCCATTAAAACGCCTTGGGATATTTTGGTCGGTGCGGTTAGCTTTATGATTGCAACCTCACGTAAATAAACCTGCCATGGCTTGCCAACTTCCTCCTGAATTACTCCAAGCTCTGAAGCGCAGAGCTATAGACGGACTGAAAATAGTATTCACCAATGGTGTATTCGATATCCTTCATGTTGGTCACGTAAAATACCTGGAGGAGGCAAGCCGATTGGGTAATTACCTGGTTGTGGGAATCAATGATGACGCCTCCGTAAAACGCCTCAACAAAGGTCCTGAGCGACCTATTCACGATGAACGTGCCCGAGTTGCGGTAATTGCTGCCTTGCGCTGTGTAGATGCCGCGGTAGTCTTTTCGGAAGATACTCCAGCCGCACTCATTGAAGTTATTCAACCCGATGTGCTTGTAAAAGGAGGGGATTACGATGCGGAAGAATCCAACCCCTCATCGAAACGCTACATCGTAGGTTCCAAAGAAACTATTCAACGCGGAGGACAAGTAGTTTGTATCCCACTCGTTGAAGGTTATTCAACAACTACAGCCGTAGAAAAAATCAAACGGAACAAGGGTTAAGAACCAAGCAACTGCATCTTCTTTTTGATGTCTTCAATCTCACGCTCGGTTGCTTTGATTTTCTTTTCAATATCCTTACGCAACGCTTCAGCTCCTTTGCCCGTGAAAATACCCATGTTATTTTCATATTGCGTGATTTGATGCTTGAGCTTTTCAATTTTCTCACGCATAAAATTCTTCTCTCGTTTCAATTGAACTTCACCATTGGCACTTGTTTTCAATGTATCAAGCCTATTGCGGAAATTTGACATCTCGCGTTGCTCACGATCGGCATTGATTTGTCCGTACTTAACATCGAGCAATTGGTTGTAGCGATCCATTACCTCCTTGACCTTGTCCTTCGGGACAAAACCCACAGCATGCCAGCGCTCTCCAAAAGCCTTCAACGCTGACAAATCAGTACCCTTGTTGCCGGAAAGCTCCAATGCTTCCAACTCTACAAGCATATCTGTCTTCAGGGCAAGGTTCTGAGTTTGCTCCTCTATGATTTTGGAGTAGTTCTCTTTCTTACGTGCGAAAAAGTGATCGCAGGTTGAACGGAAGCGCTGCCACAACTTCTGCTCTTCACGAGGATCGGCTCCACCTACGGCCTTCCACTCTTCCTGAAGGCGCTTTAAGTCTTCAGTCGCCATCTTCCAGTCATCGCTATTCTGAATAGCTCGCGCGCGCTCGATAAGAGCCTCCTTCTTTTCCTTGTTCACTTTATAGGCCGAGCGTTTTTCTTCAAACAGTGCATTGCGCTTACTAAAGAACAAATCGCATAGTCCGCGGAATTCCTGCCAAACTTCTTCGTTTTCCTTTTTGCGCGCCCAGCCTATGGTACGCCACTCCTCCTGCAATTTCAACACCTCGTCGGTCCAGCGATTGCTGGTTGCCGCATTGGAAATCTCCATTGTCAATATCTCACTCATCTTCCTCACCAATTCCTTTTTCTTGGTAAGGTTCTCATCGCTATGCTTGTGAATCTCGTCGTAGTGCGCCTGCACCCTGTTTTGCGACTCACGCAGAATACCAAAAAATGTATCGCCTAACTCCTTAAATGTTTCACGCGGTGAGGGACCGATATTCATCCATTCACGCTGGAACTTTTTTATGAGTACTTCAAGATCGTTGATGACTGTTACCTCAGCCAATTTCTTGGCCTCTTCAATCATTTCTTCTTTCTTGCGAAGATTGATTTTCAAATCATGATCTTGAAGAGTCTTATAAATATTGATGTTATAGAAAAACTCATGATTGCAGCGCTGCCATTTTTCCTGAAGGTCATGGTATTTGTCGCCGGGCACATCACCAATAGCATCCCATTGCTCCTTTAAGGCCTTATGCGTTGAAAACGCCTTACCAATATTCTGCTCATCCTTAATCAGAACATCCATTTCAGCAAGAATGCCTTTCTTTTTTTCAAAGTTTTGCTGACGCTCTGCAGCCAACTTTTTACCGTGCTCTTCAACACGATCTTCATAAACCTTCAGCAACTCCTGTAACTCACCTTCCAGCTCGTGAGGGGTGTACACAAATTCAACCTCTTCCGGGTGTTCTTCTGCCTTAAAAGCTTCCAGTTGTAACTGGCGTTCCTTGGCAGTCTCGGCTTTCCAATCATTGCGGATTTCACGGACTCCATCGCGCATGGAGGCAACATCCTCCAATGCGAGAAGTCCGCGCAGTTTAACAATCAACTCTGTCTTCATTAAAACGAAATAAATAATCTAGCCCTCCAAGCGAGGGTTTCGCAAAAGTAACTAAAGCAGTCACGCCACAAAAGGCTTTTTTCTACGGATAATTTACTATCGAAACGGTTTTTTTCATACTTTCCAACCCACCACCGACATGCAATTGAACTTGTTTTTCGGACACATTAGCCCACCTCCATTCATCACATGAAATACAGCGAGGAAATAGCCTACTCCAAACTTGTGGATTGGTGCAACAAAGGAGAGCGCTGCAGATTTGACATCAGTCAAAAACTCATGCGATGGCAAGCGGAAAAAACATTCATCGCGTCCTGTATTGCTCGCCTTGAAAAGGGAAATTTATTGAGCGACGAACGATTTGCTTCAGCATTCGCTCACGACAAATCCAGTCTGCAACGATGGGGCAACCTAAAAATTAGAATGCACCTGAAGGCACGTTCTATAGCGGATGAACATATCGCCAATGCCCTTGCAAACATTCAATCGGAAGTTCATGATGAAAACTTACATGAGCTCGCTCGGCGAAAATGGCCTTCCATAAAAGCAAAAAGTGATTACGAGCGCACAGCGAAACTCATTCAATTCCTATTGAGAAAAGGATTCGCTTACGATAAAATTAAAAAAGGACTTGTGCAGATGCAGATTGACATAGACGCAATCAATCTCCGGTAATTTCCTCATATGCAGAAGCAAGAGCAAGGTAAAAAACGGTTAGCGCTGCAAGCAATCCAACACAGCAAAGCATAAGCCCTGCAATTATTATCAACCATAGGATTAGGTTGAACAGCAAAAACATGGGATACTTACACATCACCACTCTGCAACTGGCGCGTATTGCCTGAAACGCTGAAAAACCTCTATACACAATGAAAAAAGGTGCCAGGCAAAAAAAAGTCATTACGACCAAAGCAATCGCCGCTGAAATGCACGCAGCCTGAATTACGGCAGGAGTAAAAATAGACACTAGAAATTGGCCCAACTCCTTTTCACTCATCGTCTCTATTTTCTCGAGATCGGAAACAAAATGTTGAATTGGTTCCCAAAAAATGGGAAGTACGATCGCAAGAACTACTAAAACTATAATAAGATTCACGAGAATTCTCTGCGCTACGAATATTGGCCAATACCCATTTTTGAATCCGGTGAAGAAATTGGAAAAATCCCTAAAATCATTATTTCGCTGCAACCGCGAATAGTATATAAAACCTGCAATCAACGGTGCCTCTATCATCAAACCAACGACATCTCCAATGTAAGGAAGCGCGTTTGCTGCCATAGAAATTGCGAAATACACTAGTGTGAAAGCCACATATATTCCGGCTTCGGCACCAAATCTCTTGAACCCAAATTGAATATTTTGCAAAAGACTAAATGTGTATCCCTCGGTCACGATGGAGTCGATTGAACGGGGTACATCAGGGGATTCCTCATTATTAGATAGATCTAGCATACTGCAATTTGATGATTAATGATGCTTTCCGCGGTAAAGATAACTACCTTCGCAGCCGCATTTTTAATTTCAGTGCTTAATCATTATGGCAATTACAAGCGATGCTATCGGTGAGCTGAAAGAGCGCGTTACCGCGCTCGGGAGGTATCTTTGACGTTGATGTAAAACTACTTCAAATCAAGGAAGACGAAAAACTCACCCAAGACCCCGACTTCTGGAACGACGCGAAAAAAGCCGAACAGGTAATGCGTCAAATCCGCAACAAAAAAATCTGGACCGACGCCTTTAAAAACTGTTCTGATGCAGTCGAGGACCTCGTCGTTCTATGCGATTTCTTCAAAGAGCAGGCAGCAACGGAAGATGAACTCGAGGCACAATTCAAGCTTGCTTCCACCCGAGTAGAAGATCTCGAGTTCAAAAACATGCTCAGCTCAGAAGAGGACGGATTAAACGCTGTGCTTCAAATTACGGCAGGAGCAGGAGGAACAGAGAGTTGCGATTGGGCCGGCATGCTCATGCGCATGTACGTGATGTGGGCGCAGAAAAATGGCCATACTGTAAAAGAACTCGACATGCAGGAAGGCGATGTGGCAGGCGTCAAACAATGTACACTTGAAATAGACGGCGAATTCGCCTTCGGAATGCTCAAGGGAGAAAACGGAGTGCATCGCCTGGTGCGCATTTCACCTTTCGACTCAAACGCTCGCAGGCATACTTCGTTCGTCAGCGTGTACGTCTATCCACTCGTCGATGACTCAATCGAAATTGCAATCAATCCGGCCGACATTACCTGGGATACTTTCCGAAGCGGCGGGGCCGGTGGACAAAACGTAAACAAAGTAGAAACCGGCGTGCGTTTACGACACGCTCCCACCGGCATCATCATCGACAACACCGAAACGCGTTCACAGCTCCAAAACAAGGAGAAAGCAATGCAATTATTGAAATCGCAGCTCTATGAAATGGAACTTGAAAAGCGTAATGCTGCGCGCAGCGAAATTGAAGCTACCAAGAAAAAAATTGAATGGGGTTCGCAAATTCGCAACTACGTAATGCAACCCTATAAGCTCGTAAAAGACGTACGCACCGGCGTAGAAACATCCGATGTGGACGCAGTAATGGATGGCTACCTCGATGAATTTTTGAAAGGCTACCTGATGCAAAAAGGAAAGGCAGCCGAAACGAATTAAAAAACCAACGAATTTTCTAATAGCATGGAGTATAGAATTGAAAAAGACACGATGGGCGAAGTAAAAGTCCCCGCCCACGTTTACTGGGGTGCGCAAACCGAACGCTCACGCAATAATTTCAAAATTGGTCCCGAAGCTTCGATGCCTAAGGAAATCATTCGCGCCTTCGCCATTCTCAAAAAAGCTGCTGCTCATACTAATTGCGAGCTAGGTGTATTACCTGCAGAAAAGCGCGATGCCATTAGCAAAGTGTGTGATGAAATTCTTGAAGGGAAACTCGATGATCAATTCCCGTTGGTGATTTGGCAAACCGGCAGTGGCACCCAAAGCAATATGAACGTAAACGAGGTGATTGCCAACCGCGCGCATGTGATGCTGGGAGGAAAACTAGGCGACAAAGAGATGCTGCTGGGAGCAAACGACGATGTAAACAAGTCGCAATCTTCCAATGACACCTACCCTACTGCCATGCACATTGCAGCATACGAATCGGTAGTAAAAAAAACCATTCCGGGTGTAACTCTTCTGCGCAACACGCTTCAAGCAAAGAGCAAAGAATTTATGCAGGTGGTAAAAATTGGGCGTACGCATTTAATGGATGCAACGCCCGTAACGCTTGGCCAGGAATTGAGCGGGTATGTCGCCCAGCTCAATCACGGACTGCGTGCACTCAACAACACACTCTCGCACCTAGGGGAACTAGCGCTGGGGGGAACTGCTGTAGGCACAGGACTCAATGCACCAAAAGGATATTCTGAATTAGTTGCCAAGAAAATCGCCGAGTTCAGCGGGCTTCCATTCACCAGTGCTCCTAACAAGTTCGAGGCTCTCGCCGCTCACGACGGTATCGTCGAAAGCCATGGCGCATTGAAGCAACTAGCTGTTTCGCTCAACAAAATCGCCAACGACATTCGCATGATGGCCAGCGGACCACGAAGTGGTATAGGTGAAATTTTCATTCCCGAGAATGAGCCGGGAAGCAGTATCATGCCGGGAAAAGTAAACCCAACACAATGTGAAGCGCTTACGATGGTGTGTGCTCAGGTGATGGGCAACGACGTAGCAATCACTGTGGGGGGAACCCAAGGTCATTACGAGCTAAACGTATTCAAACCAATGATGGCCTACAACTTTCTGCAAAGCGCCGAATTACTGGGCGATGCGTGTGTATCTTTTAATGATCACTGCGCAGCAGGCATAGAGCCCAACCATGATCGCATTCAGCAACTAGTTGATCAATCGTTGATGTTGGTTACCGCACTCAATACAAAAATCGGCTACTACAAAGCGGCCGAAATTGCCAAGTCAGCGCATAAAAACGGAACAACCTTGAAAGAAGAAGCCGTGCGCCTGGGACACGTTTCTGCGGAAGACTACGACCAATGGGTGGTTCCGGCCAACATGGTGGGCAATCTCTCCTAAGCAGAAAGAACGAAAAAGTTACAAGGGGTCAACATCGATACTAAGACGTACCTGCTTGAAGTCCGTCTCGGCAAGTCGTAACCGAATCATTTGTATCACTGTAGCCTTGATGGCTTCGCTCTCCTTGCGCTTATCGAGACGCACTAAAAACTGTTGCAAGTAATAATTATTGATGCGAGGAATGTAAGGCCTCTCTGGTCCGAGCACCCTATCCTTAAGCACAGGAGCGATAATTCGTTGCACCTCTTGGGCGGCACGCTGTGCAACAGTATCGTCTTTATGCTTGAGGGTAATGCGCATCAGGCGCACGAATGGAGGATAAACAAACTGATATCGCTCGCGGACTTCTCGCTCATAAAAAGTTTTATAATCACCTTTTACGACCAAATCCAACAGCCAATGCTCCGGGTTATAGGTTTGAATAAGCACCTTTCCGCGTTTGTTCTTTCTACCGGCACGACCCGCCACCTGCAACATGATCTGAAAGCTCCGCTCCATAGCGCGGAAATCGGGATAGTTCATCATCTTGTCGGCACTCAAAATGCCAACGAGTGAAACATTGTCGAAATCGAGCCCTTTAGTCACCATTTGTGTGCCCACCAGAATCTGCGTCTGCCCGGTTTCAAACTCGCTGATTATTTTTCGGTAGCTCGATTTGCTTCGTGTAGTATCGAGATCCATTCGTTGAATTCGAACATCGGGAAAATGTGCCTGTAGGTCTTCTTCAATTTTCTCTGTTCCAAAACCCAGCATCTTCATTTCAACCGAACCGCATGCATGACAAGCGGGAACAGGAGTTGTAGTGTATCCACAATAATGACAGCGTAATTGATGCGAAAATTTATGGTACGTTAAACTCACGTCGCAACGCGTGCACATGGGAACCCATCCGCAACTTTCACATTCCCACAAGGGCGCATAACCGCGGCGGTTTTGAAATAATATGATTTGCTCACCTGCTTCAATCACACGTTGCATTTCAACTATGAGTTCCTGGGTGAAATTGCCGTGCATCGTTTTTGATTTAATCTCTTTTCGCACATCGCACAACAACACTTCAGGCAATTGTAATCCCCCGTAACGTTCATGCAATTCAACCAAACCATAACGACCATTCACCGCATTCCAATAGCTTTCGATAGAGGGAGTTGCCGAACCCAGCAGCACCTTCGCACCGAAGCGTGTGGCAAGCCACAGCGCCGTATCGCGCGCCTGATAACGCGGTGAAGGATCGTGCTGCTTGAAACTCTGCTCATGCTCTTCATCTACTATCACTAAACCCAAGCGATTGAATGGTAAAAAAAGCGCACTCCGCGCCCCTAACACTACATCGCATTCACCCGGAATATCACTGAGCACTTTGTTCCAAACCTCCGTGCGCTCGTTATCGCTGTAACCGCTGTGGTAAACACCGACACGTTTACCGAAAAATTTTCGCAAGCGCTGAATGATCTGCGTGGTCAATGCAATTTCAGGTAGAAGAAACAACACTTGCTTTCCTTTTGCGAGGGTTTCCTCTATCAGCGTTGCATAGACTTCTGTTTTACCACTGGAAGTAACTCCATGCAACAAGCACACATCCTTTTCCTTCCAAGCGTCGATTACCGCCTCTCTCGCCTTTCTCTGAGCATCAGAAAGCTCACGAGTTGGAGAGGTTGAAACCAAATCAGCATTCAACCGGCCAACTTCGCGCGTTGTCAATGTGAATATTTCCTTTTCTACTAAAGCAGAAATAACAGAGGCTACAGCCCCCTGTTTTACAAGTTTTGATCGTTCCACCTCTGCAGCTCTTTTCCCATCCCATTGCGATAGCTGAAGAAAAAGCATCAATGCATCAGCTTGCTTTTGCGCTCTGCGCGACTCCAAGTCGGCAAAAACACGCTGAAGCTTGGCATCCGAATCGCATTGGCTTGAAAGGGCAATAAAATCAACTGTTTTAGGCTTAAACTTCTCCTTGATCTCCTCCTCACTGCGCAACCACCCTGATTCTACAAGTCGCTTCGCTATGGGTTGTACTTGCTTAATAGCAAGCAACTCGGCCATGTCATCCAACGTAATGCTTCCTCTTGAACGCAGTGCTCTCACCACAATCTGTTCCTTCTCACCAAGTTCACTTTCATCCTCATCGTTCACCAGAACAAACTTCGTTTCACTAGACAATTTCAACCCTGCAGGCAATGCAGCATTCATAACATCCCCTGTCGTGCAGCAATAGTATGTGGCCATCCAATCCCACAAGGCAAGTTGCTCCGCTCCAACCAACGCATGCTCATCCAACAGAGCATCAATGTATTTTGCTTGGTACTGCGCGGGGCCGTTGGTATGAATTTTTCGAATTATACCCGTAATCAATTTTGCCTTGCCAAGAGGGACAACTACTCGCTGACCAACCAACACGTAGTCGTTCCAATCGAATGGTATCCGATACGTTAGCGGAACGGGCAATGCCTGGGGCACTATTACATCGGCAAACAAGGTTACGCGGTCCATAAGGGCGAAGATACACCGAGCATAGAAGCCCAGATATTCGTAAAAAACAAAAGACCCGCAGAGTAGCGGGTCTTTTGCACAAATTCTTAAGAACTATATCTATTATCTAACAATCGATAATCGGCTTGTCACCGTATTAGAACCATTGCTGAATTGAATAACATAGACTCCACTCATGAAGACATCGGCATCAACAACCAAACGACGGTCCTCACCGGCTTTTAAATCGCCTACAAACAAGCTGGAAACGCGACGTCCATTCATGTCAAAGGCATCTACACCCCAACGTCCCGACTCATTCGCCGTAAGCTGAATAGCAATGCGGTTGGTAGCCTCTTGCCAAGTGCGAAGTTCAGCATGACTGATCATCACAGATTGAGTAGGTTGCTGGAACGTGATAATTTGCGTATGACATGTAAAGTTGCCACTGCAATCTTCGGCGCACCAGGTCCTTTCTATTGAACCGCATCCATCATTTGCATTATACGTCTCAGAGAATCCTACCTCAATGTCGGCCGCGCAATTGTCAGTGGCCGTAATCACCGGAGCCTCTGGTGCAATAGTGCCACAATCCAGAACCAAAGACTCAGGATAATCGCTCAGCACAGGTGCTGTCTGATCAAGGAATGTGATAATCTGCACCTGCTGACTTACGTTACCGCAATCATCGATTGCAGTCCAGCGGCGTGAAACAATCGTAAAGCATCCAAAAACTTCTTCCGTTTCAGTTAAGGTAACCTGCGGTTGTGCAGAGCAATTATCCGTAACAATCACATTTGTATATGGTATTTCTGCACCACAGTCCAGAATTAAATCTCCATCAACTCCCAGAATTTGCGGAGCCTCCGTATCAGAAACATTTAAAGTATAGCTTGCTGATGATTCATTGCCACAAGCATCTCCTAGAGTACAAGTGCGAATTAATGTATAGCTATTTAAACAATCGCCCGGAACCAATTCTTCATTCCAGCTCACAGAAACATCCGCACAATTGTCAACGTATTCGATATCAATTTCTTCAACCGGTGATACTTGGTCGCATGAAACATCAGCATCCGTTGGGAAAGAGGTAAATTCAGGAGCAACCTGATCGCCAATAATAATGGTCTGTTCCGCAACTGCTGTGTTACCGCAAGCATCCGTAGCAGTGTACGTGCGTTGGCGCACTCCGCAACCTGTGCCGGAAACTTGGCTATCAACAAAACTAATTGTTACCTCGCCTGAGCAGTTGTCGGTTGCTGTAACCGTGATATCATCAATTCCTCCGCACGCAAGCTCAACCTGGGCCGGGAAAGAATCAAATACAGGAGCAACATTATCTACGGCAGATATTGTCTGAATATGCGTTGTGCTGTTTCCACACAAATCCGTCGCTGTAAATGTGCGCGTAAGCACATATGAACCTGCACAAGGGCCCTGATTCAGATTGTCCTCGTAGGTTACCTCAACTAAATCTGAACATGAATCAATTGCCTGCGGTAGTTCAGCCGAAGGAATCTCTTCTCCACAAGAAAGCGTGATGTCTTCAGGAGCAGCAATAAACTCAGGGCCTTCATTATCTGTAAATTGAATGATTTGAACAAATTCTGAGCTGTTACCGCATTCATCCGTTGCGGTATAGGTGCGCAATATCTGATAACCACAACCAAATAATCCAGCCTCTACATCGGTGTGAGACATGGTCACTTCACCGCAGAAATCGAATGCTACTTCATCAGCGGCAGGCACAGCATCACCGCAATTCAACTCAATTGTTTGAGGGGTATCGATAAATTCAGGGGCGGACTCATCAATGATATTGACAACCTGTTCCACGGTAGTCCAGTTGCCGCAACCATCTGTTGCGGTGAATATTCTAACATAGCTATTTCCACAACCACCCAATAAATATTGCTCTTCGGTAATAGTTACTTCAGAGCATTCATCGATTGCAATCGGGTCTTCGAGCACGTAATCAGCGCCACACCCTAGTGTAATCTCTTCAGGAACCGCAACGAAAGTTGGCGGCACATTATCAATAATTGTTATTTCTTGAACGATGCTGGTAGAATTACCACATGCGTCGGATGCAGTATAAATACGTTGCAGTGTTGAACCACATGAGTAATCGATCCACTGATCTTCAACACTTAGAATGATGTCGCTCTGGTTGGAGCAATTATCGGTTGCAAACGTTTCCGCAATCACTAATTCTTCGCCACACGTAAGAATGGTATCTGCCGGAACACCAAACAAAACAGGTGCAACTTCATCTACCACGAAAATGGTTTGGATTGCGGATGCGCTATTGCCACAAGCATCAGTTACGGTATAGGTACGTTCGATATTATATCCTCCCGTGCATCCTCCCGGTATGAAAGTGTCCAATACTGACACCGCTGCATCACTGCAGTTGTCTTCAAAAACAATAGCACTTACATCAGCAACAGGAACTTGGTCACAACCCGCAGTCATATCATCAGGGAAAGAAACAATAACAGGTGGAACATTGTCGCTGTATGTTATTTCTTGATCATAGGTTGCAACGTTGCCACATGCATCGGTAGCAATCCAGTGACGGATGAGACTACCCGAGCAGCCTTGGCCATTGATTGTTTCATCTTCATATGCAATTGACACATCCGAACAATTATCTTCAACTACCGGAAGTTCTACTTCGTTGGCAACACCGCAAACGGAAAGAATATTTTCTGTAACCGAAACGAAAACAGGTGCGGTTGTATCTTCAAATATGATTATTCGTTCTGCGGTAGAGGTATTTCCGCAACCATCTGTTGCCACATACGTTCTAACAATCAGTAACGCACATTCTCCGGCAACTTCCTGATCGGTATAATCTATCGAAACAACTTCCGAGCATGCATCTGAAACTACCGGTGTTGCAACGTTTAAACCATCTATTGCATCACCACAATTCGCATAAACAGACTCAAGAGGAAGCTCAAATACAGGACCTTCATTATCTGTTAGGGCGAATGTACGCTGCGCTGAAGCAGTATTGCCACACGCATCTGTAGCAGTCCACGTATAGGTTACTACACTGCCACAATTTCCCGGAACCGATTCCTCTGAGAATTCAACACTCACGTCGTTGTCGCAATTATCCACTGCTGTAACGACAGCGCTTGGAGGTGTTCCACCGCAAGAACCTTCTGCTACGTCCGGAACTCCCACGAGCACCGGGGCTTCAGTATCGACGATATTTACAACGGTCGATTCACTTGCTTGATTTCCGCAACCGTCGAACGCTCTCCAAATGCGAATGAAACTTCCTCCGCAGTCATAAAGAGGTTCGTCGGTGAAGACCAAAGTAACCGAAGAACAGTCATCTGTTGCCAAGGCTTCCTGCAATTCAACCAATTCGCCACATGCAATAGTAATGGAAGGTGGAATAAAGGAGAATTCCGGATCCAAGCCATCTGTAAGCGTCACTACCTGCGTTGCGGTAGAAGAGTTGCCGCAAGCATCAGTTGCCGTCCAAGTAGTTGTTTCAACAGATCCACAAGTCAACACTTCGGTTACTAGCTGCGATGTAATCTCAAACTCACTGCAATTGTCTGTTGCGGATGGGACGCCGTAAGGCACCTCATCGCCGCAGTTTATTTCAGCACTCAGCGGAACATTTTCCAGCACAGGAGCCTGCGTATCGACAACCTGTATGGACCATGATTGTGAAACCGAATTTCCGCAAGCATCTGTCAAGGTGTACTCACGAACAATAGTATAATTAGACGGGCAAGAGCCCGCAGTAATTTCTTCAGTTACCGTCAAAACTGTATTTGGACAAACAGCAGAATACTCAACTTCAGCAGTCAATGCACCCGCGCTTTCGCAATCGATAGTGGTATCGTCCGGAAACAAGGTAAATTCAGGTTGTCCGCCATCTACCAAATAAAGAGTTTGCTCAGCGGTTGATACATTTCCGCAACCATCAGTAGCAGTATAGACACGTGAAATGATACCCGGGCAACCTGCTTCAACCACCTCATCGGAGTAGGAGATAACAACATCAGAGCACGCATCTTCAGCTTCTGCATAGACAGTAGCAACAGCGTCGCACCCAACAATCATTGGTGACATAATCTCTCCAAATACAGGAGCGGTTGTATCTTCAAATGTGATTACACGCGAAGCGTAGGCAACATTTCCGCAAGCATCTTCTGCTCGATAGGTGTATGTAAATTCAGTTGCACCGCAACCTTGCTCGGGTGTTTCACATGCGCGATCAACGTTTACGTCACCATTACCACTGACGGAAGCTCCGTTGAAATTACCCGTATAGGTAAACCAACCGCTCATACCATCGTTAGCGTTCTTGTTGTTGGAACCCACACCCACTTGGAAGCCGAAGTAATAGTTTGTAGGCAAGTGTTGCAAAGAAAGCTCGCTGCCCTCGAGAGCACCAATTCCCGAAAAATGAGAAAACGAAGGGTTCAGCTCGTAGTACATCCAATCGAGATAGTTGTCTCCGGCCAATCCAAAATCATTCTTATAACTTCTTCCCAGCGCATGCCAGCTTTCCCAATTCAGTCCATTTTCAAAGCGCATGTCAACCGTCATTTGCCATGCTACATTTCCTGCATTTTGAATAGTGCCCGTTAACCGGCCCGTTCCATTGGCATAGAAAGTCAGTGAGCGCTCACCAACGAAATTCCAGGCAACGGAAGGAGCATCTAGCACGGGTAACCAAACCGCCCAGTCAACACCGGGCCCGAATGCCGAGGTAACATTGCAAGAAGCAACGACATTACCCGATTCCTCAATAAATTGATTGACCACAACAGGGCCCTCACAATCGCTGATCGCGCTAACACCGTCAGCGGAAGGTAAATTGTCACCACAAGTAAGTGTAAGGTCAGGGCCAAAATTCGTAAATGTTGGCTGGGCAGCAGCCCAAACGAATGTCGCTGCAAACATCACCGTCATTGCGAGGCGAAGAAAAGTGCGACCGTTTAGAGTTAGGTACAAGTTAATCATGTAGGTTAAATTAGGATTGTTAAGCCGTTGGCAGTCGATTGGTTAGATTCCGACCGAAAGCCAAATTAAAGGGCTAATTTAGCTAAATCTCTTGACAAAACGCATTTTTTTCAACTTTACCTTGAAATATTCAAATCGCATATTATCAGGCATTTCCATAAAAGTTGTTCACCGAGAATATCTCTTTTAGTCATAGCCGCCGCAACAATCTTTTGATACAAAAAAAGGCATCCGTCGTGGATGCCTTTTCAATACTATTCCCGGCTGATTATGCCTTCTTCTTGTTCAATACTTCATCTATCATTCCGTATTCTTTCGCTTCGGAAGCAATCATCCAGTAATCGCGATCGCTATCTGCCCATACCTGATCGTATGGCTTACCGCTATGCTGAGATATAATATCATAGAGCTCCTTCTTCAGTTTTTGAATTTCGCGAGCAGTAATCTCAATATCACTTGCCTGCCCACGAGCTCCTCCAAGGGGCTGGTGAATCATTACCCGTGAATGCTTAAGGCCAGTGCGCTTACCGGCTTCCCCTGCACATAACAGCACAGCCCCCATGCTGGCAGCCATACCTGTACAAATAGTTGCAACATCAGGGATGATATACTGCATCGTATCGTAAATACCCAAACCGGCATATACACTTCCCCCTGGCGAATTGATATAAATCTGGATGTCCTTCTTAGCGTCGGCGCTTTCCAGGAAAAGCAATTGAGCCTGAATAATATTGGCAATGTAATCGTCTATTTCTGTTCCCAGGAAGATGATACGATCCGCCATTAATCGAGAAAATACATCTACCTCGCGGAAAGGCATATTGCGTTCTTCAATAACGGTGCGTGTCATATTCTCCGGGCCATACACGTGACTTATCACGTCGTCAACCACAGTTCCGCTTATGCCGTGATTACCCATGGCATATTTTCTAAATTCTTTTCTATTAGTCATTGCTTGCAAAAATTGAATTGAGGCGCAAATTAGGAGATGAAGGCTAAAGGATGGCTTTAAAATTTCAACTTATTGCCGAATGGAGATGTTCATTGGCCCTGTAACCTTTGAAAAAATGCCTGCGTATGATATAAATTACTAATTTTAGACCATGAAATTCCTGACTTTTTTCGTTGGATTGTTGTGCGCTTTCAATGGCTTTAGTCAATTTATTCCTGTCAACTTAAAAGTTGATGCGGCAGTAGGAACTCATTACTTGCATTCTCAAAAGACACCGGGATATGAACTTGAAAAAGTTATACCGCATGTTTATGTAGCCGGTTTGCGGTACCATCTAAAGCGCAACTTCCACTTGCGCGCCGAAATGGCTGTCAACCTGAACAGGCCGGCTAATAACTCTGAATACTTTCGCAACGATTACTTCCGAACAACGATAGGTGTGTCAGCAGATGTCCTTCGACTTCATCTATTCAAAACCGTGGGTCAAAGGAGTGCCGCAAAATTCGCAAAGGAAAAATTCAAATTATATGGATTCGCCGGATTTGGTGTTAGCGCAATGATTAACAAAATGCGATTCGAGTCGGACTACAACAGGCGAATTTACGTGTACGATTATATGGTCAACCTTTGCGCATCTATTATTCCTACCTATCGATTCAATCCTTATCATGCGATTTTCATCAACACATCCATGATCGGTCACATTCGGCAGGCGTACAACTTCGATTTGATGGGTAATAATGATAACCGTGGATTCGATGGTGGATACATGATAACTGTTCTAGGGTATTCATATACACCATTCCGCTCGATGGCCGGCGTCCGTAATACCTTCTGACAACCATTCAGCGGCGAAAACCCCAATGAGCAGGCAATTGGCAATCGACCGAGGCAACAGTTTTACGAAACTCTCAGTTTCAGACAACGGCCTCTTAGACAAGACGATATCGCTAACGGATGCACAACTTGAAAAGGAGCTGCCCAAGTTTTTAGCCGCAACGAATCCCACTGCTATTATCATATCTGATGTTCGGGATACGTTTCCGTTTGAAAAATTTCTTCCGGACTCCGTATGTGAAACACTTCGGCTGACACCCACTCTGAAATTGAGTTTTTCAATCGATTACGAAACACCAGAAACACTGGGAGCCGACCGCCTAGCGAACATTTCCGGAGCAATGGCGCAAATGCCCGGGAAAAATCTTTTGGTAATTGATTGCGGAACATGCATTACATATTCGCTACTTTTTCAGAACGCGTTTATCGGAGGCAGCATTGCGCCGGGAAGACGTATGCGATTTCAGGCCCTCCACAAATTTACCGGTATGCTTCCGGAAGTAGAAGTTTCAGATTCTCTTACTCGATTGGCCGGACAATCCACGGCAGAATCCATTCAATCCGGAGTTCAACGCGCGATTCTGCTGGAAACCGATGCTATGATTCACGCTTATCACGAGCAATACGAAGAGCTGCAAGTCATCTTAACCGGTGGCGATTATTCATTTTTTGAGAACAACCTGAAAAGCCGCATTTTTGCACTCCCTGAATTAACCCGGATTGGCCTTCATGAAATTCTCCGCAACAATCGCTCTTAAGCTTCTTCATATCGTTTCGTTAGCGCTATTGGTTGCGGTTGGGCGTGCGCAATACAATCCTAATTCGGTTTACTCTCGGTTTGGGTTGGGCTTGCTCGATGCAAACTCCGGTGCTTCTCATTATGGCATGGGCGGAGTAACCTCACCCATCTCCGACCCAGTGGTGCTCAACCCCGCAAACCCCGCCTCATATTCATTCTTGGAAGTAACCAACCTACAAACTTCCATTAAGGGAGCATATTCAGAATCAACCTATCAATCTGCCAAATCCAGCTACCTGAATGGACAGGTAAATCAATTAGGAATGGGATTCAAAAAGCCCGCTTCGAAATGGGGAATCGCCATCGCATTGAGTCCATATAGCTCGGTCGACTACCGATTCTCATCGAGAGATACTATGAGCGATACACTTACAAGTGCTTATACATACAGCGGAAGAGGAGGAATCAATAAAGCCACCTTTGGTTTTTCAAGGCTGTTTCGGTTCGGTGGTAATTCCAAAAATGTAGAAGGAGCTGATAGCACCAAGCGCAGCCTGCATCAACTTTCCCTTGGATTCAATAGCCACTACCTTTTTGGCAACATCACACGAGAAAACGTCATTGCTTTTAGTCAAACAGAACATTCCTCTACCGTTCAAAACCATAACCTTTGGGTGAAGGGACTTTCATTTGAAGCCGGCCTTCAGTACAAAGTAAACCTCACAACACGCCGCGACGAGCAGCGAAGAATAATTGGCGGAAGCGCGGTTCAATTGGGAGCTACATACTCTTTCGACTCGAATATATCCGTCGATTATTCGGAAGTGATGTACTCTATTCGCTTTGCAGGAAATACCGCTCTGCGCGACACCTCCTACTATTTGAATTCACTAACCGGTCGTCTCCGCATCCCGCAACGCATTCAGGCCGGCATCGCATACAAACTGTATAACAAAGGCTGGGGTACGGTTGTTCTCGCAGCAGAATACCACGTCCAGGATTGGTCTAAATATCGACTTGACATAAGTGAAAACGTTGATCTCGATAATGGACTGAGTTCATCAACCGGTTGGGCGACAGGTATTGAATTCAAACCAACAACCGACGTCAACAATGGCTTTTTCAATAGACTTCAATACCGCATCGGATATCGAAGCAAGCAATCGGAACTATTTATTAATGACACTCGGATTGTCCATACAGCAGCCACAGCAGGGGTGTCCATCCCTATCATCCGTTCACAAACAAAATTGCACATGGCAGCTGAGTGGGGGCAACGAGGCACCACGAATAATGGCTTGGTACAGGAGGATTTCATTGGGTTTATGATTGGCTTCTCCCTTACGCCATCTTCCTTCGATCGCTGGTTCCGACAAGTGAAATACGATTAATGAGCCGAACCCGTGCGATAATGCTCTTTTTTTCAATGCTCGTTGCATCCTGCAAAAACGACATTGAACAGATTCGCGCCATTACCGAAAAAAACACCCACGCAACACAAACCAGCTATGATGCTGTTTACACCTTTTCAGAAAAAGGCAAAAAGCAAACTAGGCTAGAAGCCAAACTGCTCGAGCAATTCAATCTTGAAGGTGACGAGGATTATTTGCAGGCCAGTAATGGATTCAGCATGATTTTTTTCGATTCACTCGGTCGTGAGGAAGCACGCATAACCGCCCGCAATGGTAAGTATGAAGAAAAGAAGAAACTGCTAACTGCACGCGACTCGGTAGTGCTGGCTAATTCGGTGGGAGAAAAATTGGAAACGGAAGAACTTATCTACATGCAAGACAGCGCTCGCATCATTTCCGACAAATTTGTTACAATTACCCTGAAGGGAGGGACTATTCTGCGCGGGCGCGGGCTCGAGAGCAACGATAGTTTTACACGATATCGCATCATGCAGCCCCAAGGCGACATAATAGTTGAAGAAAATCCTCAGTCAACCAATGGAGAAGACCAATAAGATCATCGAGAATTTCTGGCTCGTATTTACCATTACATCCTTCATCTTCGCTTGCTATTCGATAATAGCTTTTGAACCCTGGAGAAATGAGTTGAATAAGTTTTTCATCCCGGTCATTTCATTTTTTTGGTGGATGTTTCGACGCAAGATGAGGCTGCGCTTGGAACGCAATCAATCGGGCCGATAAATCATGAAAATTGTGTGTCGCGGCTTCACTACATTTGCTCGGTGCATTAGCAGGTTGTACAGGTCGAACAATCCCCTGTAACATCCGCAATTTAAATGGATTCCTATTGGCCGTTAATTATTTTTCTGTCCCTGCTGGCCTCGGCATTTTCGAGCGGATTGGAAATAGCCTTCATCACCGCCAATAAACTGAAAATCGAACTCGATAAAAAGCAGGGAGTTTTTGCCTCCAACATCATTGGTCACTTCATAAACAAGCCCAAGCTTTTCATTGCGACCATGCTTATTGGCAACAATGCTGCTCTTGTCGTATATGGATTATACATGGGTGAAGTTATCGAGCACTCAATCATTTATAATTTCCCTTCTTTTCAGGCCGCTGTTGGTGAATTCGGATTGGTATTCACACAAACCATACTTTCAACCATCATTGTACTTGTGTTCGCCGAATTCATTCCTAAGGCAATCTTCAGCATTAACCCCAACCGCTGGCTTAATATGCTGGCTGTGCCCTTGGCCATTTGGTATGGCATCCTCTATTTATTCGCATGGATTATCACAGGAATTTCCGATCTGTTCATTCGCATCGTTGTGCGAAGGGAAATAAGGGACGAAGAGGTACAGTTTGGCAGAATTGACTTAGACCATTACCTTGAACAAGCTACCGGCAATATTGATCAAAGCAAAGCAATAGACCACGAAATACAAATCTTTCAAAACGCTCTCGATTTTTCCAACCTCAAAGCACGCGATTGTCTGGTGCCTCGCAACGAGATTGTTGCTATCGAAATAACCGACTCAATTGAAAATCTTCGCAAACGATTCATAGAAACCCGTTTGTCAAAAATTTTGGTATTCCGTGAAAACATAGATCATATTATTGGTTACGTTCATTCCTACGAATTATTCAAAAAGCCCGCGCACATTCAACACATTCTAAGGCCTATTTCCATCATACCTGAACCAATGCAAGCCTATGAAATACTAGAACTCTTCATCAAGCAGAAAAAACAAGTTGCAGTGGTAGTGGATGAATTTGGCGGTACGGCCGGTATGATAACTATGGAGGACATTGTAGAGGAAATTTTCGGCGAGATAGAAGACGAGCATGACAAGGAAGAAAATACCGAAATCCAGCATGCCGATGGTTCATTCGATTTCTCAGCTCGCCTGGAAATCGATTATATCAACAACAAATACAACCTCGAGTTACCCGAAAACCAGGAAGCCTACGATACGCTGGGGGGCCTTCTACTGTATTTGAGGGGCGACATACCGGAGGAAATGGAAACCATTTCACAAGGGCCCTACACTTTCACCCCTCTAAAAGTGAGCGAGACCAAAATCGAATTGGTGAAAGTCACTCGTGCGGATTAATTCGATCTTAAACGCTCATTTTCAGCGTATTTCACCCATCAATGCCTATTCTATACTCTGAACATCAATTATTTAAACTCCATCGCTTGAACTATAGCGTCTATGTACGATATTCGCACCCCGAAATTTTAAGATAAACTGACTTATGGCAATGATTGAAAAAATCCGACAGCAGCGTGGTTTGCTGTTGGTAATGGTAGGTATGGGACTTCTGTCTTTTCTTATACCCTATGATGCGGTGATGTCGCTTTTTGGAAATGGCAATTCAGATATCGGTGAAATAGATGGCCAATCTATCAGTGCTCAGGAATGGCGCAAAGCGCTTGAAGATCGCGAACCGCTTTTTGAGTACAAGGGCAATGAACAAAGCCTTTCCAATGACACGTGGAACCAGCTCACGGAAAACATCCTTTTCCAAGATGAATATGCTGCTTTAGGCATTGAAATCTCAGAAGAAGAGTACGAGGAAATTA
>JAURKF010000293.1 GCA_030831885.1 Flavobacteriales bacterium | reverse complement strand
ATGAGCGTGAGTTACAACGAAAAGAAAAAGTCTTCGTTTCGACCGCTACTCCCCGATGTGGAGTTCATTGGCTTCAACGAAATGAGCGACTTGGAGCGAATCACACGAAAAACTGCTTGCGTCATTGCTGAAACCATTCAAGGCGACGCAGGTGTGCGTATACCGGATAGTACCTGGTTGCATGCATTGCGCAATCGATGCAATGAAACAGGTGCTTTACTCATTCTCGATGAAATTCAATGCGGCATGGGGCGCTCGGGAACATTGTTCGCTTTCGAACAATTCGGCATTGTGCCGGATATTCTTGTCCTCGGAAAGGCACTCGGTGGTGGTGTTCCCGTTGGTTGTTTTGTTGCATCGCGTGAACTCATGACGCTGCTAACACACGATCCTATGCTTGGTCACATCAGCACGTTTGCAGGGCATCCATTGGCATGCGCGGGTGTGGCGGCATGCTTGGAGGTCTTTAACAATGAAAAGATTGTTGCTCTCATCGAAAGCAGAGGCCAACGCATCGCGAGCTTTCTGCGCGGCCTTCCACATGTTAAAGAGGTGCGTCAGCGGGGCTTCTATTTCGCAATCGACATGCCTAGTGAGGACCACGTGCGGCATGTGGTGGAGTATTGCTTGGCTCATGGCATCATCACCTTCTGGTTTTTGTCTTGTCCGTGGTCGTTTCGGATTGCGCCACCACTCACGATTAGCGAGGGTGAGATTGATGAGGCGTTGGCGGTGATTGCGCTAGCTGTTGAGGGGTTGACCTGATGTCTAGAAATAAAAACTTCGGGGTGATAGGATCTTAGGATTATAGAAATCCTGTCATTATTAACTAGCGAGTGATTCCTAATTGAAAACACAAAGCGTCTAATATTTCCTCTTGCTTGGATATATCCGTAACTTGACCATAGAGTGATGAGAGTCTTTTCTTGTCAAGCGTGCGTATTTGATGACATAGGATTACAGACTCTTGCTGCACTCCGAAGTTGTTGGCAGGAATCAGCGCCTCATTGGGGTAAATTGTCCTTCCTGCTTTGCGTGTAGTTATCGGTAAGACATTAACGATGTTAAGTAGTTCGTTGATTTCATCTTCACTTATAACGAGCACTGGTCGCGATTTGCCTTGCTCTGAACCTATAACGGGATCAAGATTAGCTCTGTAAATTGACAATTTTTTCATGACTTCAATGAATCTGAATCAATAGCATCGAAGTCATCATGAATCTCATTGATGTCTGCGAGAAACAGAGGGTCAATGGATGCAGCCTTTAACAAATCAATTTTTTTTGTCTTAGCATTGATTTGATCATCTACGATGACAGTCACCTTGCCGTCATGACTGAAATCTGCAGGCAATGTCAAAGAGACCTGATTGTTTTTAACCTCGCATATAATTCGTAATGTCATTTCGCATAAAATTGAACTCGAATATAGCGTATTTCTGCTTTAGAACAATGTTGAAATTGCAGTTCTAAGTTGCGTTACTTGATGATTACCTCATCAGCAAAAATCCACGGCTTCCCTCCTGCACCTAAGTGCCAACTCGGTATTGACTCGAAAGCCGGTTTCGCAATCACTTTAACATACCTCGAAGAAGCTCGAATATTCTGTGTGAATTCGCGTGTGGATGGCGTTGCTTCTTTTTGGTATTCTGTGATGTCAATGCTAGCTGCCGTTGCAAACTTTTTCCCATCGCGCGAGAGTTGTATTTCAATTTTCGAAGGAAACCATATCCACGATTTTGTTTCCTGCAAACACGAAAGACCAACAGTGGTGATGGCGCGTTCTTCGCCTAAATCGATTACGCATTCCATAGTTTGAGCCTGCCACCCTTGCCAGGAACCGGTGCGGAAATCGGCTCCGCCTCGCATGCCGTCAACCAACGCTTCATCGCCGCCGCCGGTGTATTGATTGTTGTAGGGAGTTAGTGAAAGAATCTTGCGATCCGATTGACGTTCGAAGAAGTCGGCGGTGCACAGTTTGGCGTCACTCTCGGCGCCGTATGCAACAATGTGCGCCTCGTCATAAATGGTAATGGTTTTCGTTTCGCCACCATTCAACGCGTGAACCTTGATAGGGCGGCGCGTGCCGCGTGGAGGTTCTACATGGATCTTGTAGTTGCCTACTCCGCTCATGGCACGGAGTGTAATTTGAGCGCTATCACGAAACGGTAATTGCGGTCCGCTGATGAGGGGCATGGGTTGAATGAGTCGCTCACTTACCACGCTGCGAATAGTCGTGGCTGAAGGGAAACGCGATGCTTCGCCGAAGCGAATGAATTCCTTGTTGCCGGGTAAAAATGAATAGGCACCATTGATGGCCTGAACATACCACGCCGACATTTGTCCGCAGTCTTCATTACCACACAACCCATCGGGCGCATTATGGTATTGCTCTTTGCAAATGCGCTCTACCATCGCTTTTGTTTTCTCCGGTTTGTCTACAAAGGTGTAGAGAAGAGCTGCGTGATGACTGGGTTCATTCCCATGCGCGTATTGGCCAATAAGACCCGTGATGTCGGATTGCTCTCTGCCGGATGTTTGTGTCGAAGCGCTGAACATCGAATCGAGCCATTTTTCAAACGCTTCCTTTCCTCCGTGATAAGCGATGAGTGTTTCGATATCGTGCGGAACAAAGAGTGAGTATTGCCATGCGTTTGCTTCTGTGTAGTTGAAGTCGACCTGATAGGGATCAAACGGTTCGGGGAATCCTCCGTTTCTGCGGGGACGCATGAAACCGCTTGTAGGATCGAAGAGGTGCTTCCAACTTTGGCAGCGCTTGTTGAACTCCTCATAAATTTCATAGTTGCCCATTTCTTTTGCGAACTGCGCGATGCACCAATCGTCGTAAGCAAACTCGAGTGTTTTCGAAACGCTCTCGCTAAATTCTTGAGCAGGCACATAGCCCAATTCTGCATAACGCTTTTTTTCATCTTGCGGTCCGCGCGCGCTGTTCACCATGGCCTTCAGAGCAAGACTTGTGTCGAAGTCGCGAATGCCGCGCATGTAGGCGTCATAAATAACGGGCACGCTGTGGTAACCAATCATGCAATACGTTTCATTGCCGGCAAGTTCCCATACGGGCAGCTCGCCGCGCTCCTTGAAGATTTCGAGGAATGTGATAATCCAATCGCGTGTGCGCTCGGGCTCGAGCTCGCTCATCAACGGGTGATAAGCGCGGAAGGTGTCCCACAACGAGAACACAGTGTAGCGCTTGTAGCCCTGTGCGGTATGTATTTGCTTGTCTTCGCCGCGATAACGTCCGTCCACATCGCTCCAGATATTGGGCACTGTGTAGCAATGGTAGAGTGCCGTGTAGTAATTGGCCAGTACCTCCGTATTCGTTTCTTCGATCGGAGCTTTTGCCAGCACGTCGGTCCATTGACGCTTTGATTCATCCCTATAGCGATTAAAATCCCAATGCGCCGCTTCAGCATTGAGGTTGCGCTTTGCACCTTCTACATCCACGCCGCTCAATCCAACTTTTACAGTGATGGATGATGTCGGGTCTAAAAGCATGGAGAATACTTGCACTTGTTCCATTACTGTTACCGATTTTCCATCGCGTTGTTCTTGATACGAGACATCCAACTGCGTGAAGTCGCGGAAGGGCTTCGAGAAAACAGCATAGAAATAGACGTGCTGTTCTTCGGCCCAACCCTTCGAAATGCGGTAACCGGAAATGGCCGTATCACCAATCAGTTGAAAGTCGTAGCGCTGCAAATCATCGCGGTGCATGAAATCGAGAAACATGCGGCATGAATCGCCTTTAGCAAATGTGTATCTATGTATGCCAACGTGCTCTGTTGCCGACATTTCAGCTTGGATGTTATAATCTTCCAGTTGCACCTTGTAATATCCCGGCTGGGCAACTTCACTGCTGTGCGAGAATTTGCTTTTGTATGCGTCGTTCCATTTGTCGGCTATCTTGATACGGTGGTTGGTAGGCATCAACAGAATGTCGCAGTAGTCGGGCACTCCGGTGCCTTGAAGGTGTGTGTGCGAAAAACCATAGATGTATTCGTCGTCGTAATGATAGCCTCCACAACCGTCCCATCCCTCTAACCTTGTATCGGGTGAAAGTTGCACCATACCAAAGGGAACGGTGGCTCCTGGATACGTGTGTCCGTGACCGCCGGTTCCAATGAAGGGGTTTACGTATTGAAAGCCATTAGGGCTGTATTTCAAGTTATGCGCTTCAGGGTGTTCGGTCAAGGCAGTGTCTTTTTTACTGCGACATGCCGCGATGATGAGAGCCAGCGCTGCAAGAGAAAAGATGGAAAGTGATTTCATGCTATTTGGCAACGCACACATTGCAGTTGGCTCGGTCGTGATTCATGCCCATATGCAATACAGCGGGTTTAGAAGGTTTAACTTGTTCGTTGAAAATTTTAAGCTGCCGATCGTCGAGCAAAAAACTGATGGCCATGTCGCGGCCTTCGAGCGCATCCTTTTTCTGTTTTCTGATTTCGTTTTGTCGTGTGTTTTTCTCATCCTCGCTCATCGATGAACGCGAAACTTTAATCAGTTCCTTATCGAGCTGCTTGAGCTCGATGGCTGTCGACTTCATGAGCGTGTCGATAGCGGAAACTTGAAAGGTGTTGAGCTCACACGAACGGTTCAATTGGGAGATGAACAGCGAGTCGCCGGCACTCAGCTGAGCGCAGCCGCCAATCGCGATAGAAAGCAGAAGCAACGAGAGTGAGAGGCCCTTCAGGAACATTGTTCAAATATACATTCTGTTGCAGAATGCTTTGACTTACATTTGCCCTGCTATTGGTTTCTTCCCATGCGAAGAATGAAAAGGGAATCGGGTGAAAAACCCGAACTGTACCCGCAGCTGTGAGCATCCAAAATGCCCCGTCTATCAAAAACCACTGATTCACTTGGAATCGGGAAGGCAAGCGAGGGGGATGCAAGTCAGAAGACCTGCCCATAGCATGCCCGTATCGGCTTAGCCGATGCAGGTGCCCGGGAAGAGGCACGGCGATGATGAAAAAACTCTTTATCCTCATAGCAGGAATCGTGTGGTCTTGGTGTGCGCTTGCACAACAAACCGACACCATTTCAGGCAATCACCAAACGAACGACGTGGTGATAGTAGCGCGTGCCTCTGATGGCTGGGGGCCCTTCAACGCGGTAACACCTCTTAGACGCAAACAATGGATTGGAAGTGACTTGGGTTCGTTTCTCGATGCACATGGAATGGCTCACCAACTCACAGCGGGTGCGCCTGGTGCGGCCGGTTCGTTGCGTTTTCATGGATTATCTTCCGATCATACGCTGTTGACATGGCACGGTATGCCTATTAATTCTGTCACGTTGGGTACAATCGACATGTCGTTGTTGCCGATGTTCTTT
>JAURKF010000292.1 GCA_030831885.1 Flavobacteriales bacterium | reverse complement strand
CCCAAAGAGCAATTACCTTAACGCCATCGCCGTGCGCGTTGACATGCGCATTGATGGGCCCATCAGGTTGTAGGGCTGATGTTAGCACCAGCCGAATTTTATCTTGCTGAAGCACGTAAGAAACGCGATCCTTCACACCGGTTTCAAGCCCGCAATAGGCAAGAGGCTGAAAACCCCACGCTGATATGTAGTAATAGGCCGCTTGCTTAGCGTTGCCCACATATAACTCAACGTAGTCGGTGCCTAAAAGTGGAAGAAAATCTTCGGCATCCGAAACGGTTTTTTCGAGTTGTAAAGAGGTGTTGTCGTGTTTCATGTAATCAAATGAAGTATAAAATGATTAATCGAGCCAGCTGGTCTTGTAAGAGGCGTCATTGATGTGTAAAGCATCGCGCGTTACTTTCAAAGGGCGAAACGTATCGACCATTACTGCAAGTTCTGCAGTTTCTTTTTGCCCGATACTGCGCTCTGCCGCACCGGGGTGTGGTCCGTGTGGAATTCCGCCCGGATGAAGAGAAATATATCCTTTCTCGACGTGATTGCGGCTCATAAAATCGCCGTCCACATAGTACAGCACCTCATCGCTATCGATGTTGCTGTGGTTATAGGGTGCCGGGATAGACTTGGGGTGATAGTCGTAGAGTCGCGGACAAAATGAACAGACTACGAAATTGTGCGCTTCGAAGGTTTGATGCACGGGCGGTGGTTGGTGTATTCTTCCGGTGATCGGTTCGAAATCGTGAATACTAAAGGCATAGGGGTAGTTGTACCCATCCCAGCCGATTACATCAAACGGATGTGATGCATAAACAAGCGTATGCAGGTGTTGTTGTTTTCTGATTTTCAGTATGAAATCACCTTTTTGATCATGTGTTTCTAGTTGCTCGGGTCGCCTGATATCGCGCTCGCAAAAAGGCGAATGTTCGAGCAACTGTCCAAAATTATTCCGGTAGCGTTTGGGTGTAACAATTGGGGAATTCGACTCCACAATGAATAGCCTATTTTCGGAAGTGGCAAAATCTATCTGATAAATCATGCCACGTGGGATAACAAGATAATCACCATATGAAAAAGGGATATTTCCAACGAAAGTGCGCAAAACGCCTGAGCCTTGATGCACGAACAATAGCTCGTCGGCATCGGCATTTTTGTAGAAATATTCGGTTAAACTTTTACGTGGAGCAGCAAGCGCAATGTTCAAGTCATTATTGAACAATACATACGTTCGACTATCCAAAAAATCATCCTTGCCTTGCACGTCCCAGCCGCGAAGCATCATGGGAGAGATATTGAAATCAACAGCGGCAACTGGGCCGGCAAATATGGGCTCTGCAATGGATTTTACCATGGTTGGCCTTTGCACATGGTATAGCAGCGAACTCATCCCATGAAAACCCTCGGTGCCAAATAATTGTTCGTAATACATGCCCCCCTCGGGCTTTTCATGAACCGTGTGGCGTTTGTTTGGGACGTTTCCCAGGGAATGATAAAATGGCATTGGACAGTGGGTTAGCGTGAAGGCAAATGTATGCTTCTAACTTAAGGTGCTAAACTAATTTTTGTCAGGCCTCCTCTCGTAATAGGCTTTGGGCATTCCTTTTTCTTTCGGTGGTTCGATGATGGCAACGACGGGAATAGTGGTTTTGTAGAACTGCTCCAATTCACTGAGGCATTTATCCAGCTCCATCTTCGTTGCAAAATCGCCTATTTGCAGAGCGTGTTCAGGAACAATTTGTTTAACATAAGCAGAGTACGGTAGACCGAGTGATAAATACTTGTTACGCTCGTTTTTCACGTCCTCAAGCGATCCGAGAAAAACTTGAACCCTGTATCCTTTTATTTCTTTAAATCCGCGAGTATTTCGCTCTATGCGAGTAATTGCGGAGTCTACAAGAATCTGAACGTCACCAACTGCTTCAGGTAAATCCACTTTTTGAGCAAACAGGGACAACGACGGAAATAGCAAAACGACTAGAATAAGAGTCCTCAGATTCATGGAGCAAAAATACTTTTTTTATGTTTGAATGAACAATGTATTCGTGCGCTGCCGTGCGCCTCAGATTTTACGGGTATGTGTATAAGTACGGGTTATGAAAATCACGAGAAGCCCTATCTATGGGCTGCGCAGAGACAAATCAAGTGTTTATTTAGAACGAATTTAAATTGTTAACATTCTTTTTGTCACGCGAATGTCAATGGCTTGTGGCATATAAATTTGCCGCGCGATTAAACCTGCCATTTAGCAAAAATATCAGTAATGAAAAGGCTTTCAAGAAGTTTTATCAGCAAAATTCTGGTTCCTTTTTCTGCGGCAATGTTCCTCACTTTCAACGCTTTTGGAGGCGTTTTCGAGGGGGGCGATGCAGCAAAAGGGGAGTCATTGTTTAAAGCAAATTGTGCATCATGCCACAAGACCTCCGAAGAGGTATTGGCTGCTCCGGGTCTCAAGGACGTTGACGTTCGTTGGAAGGGGAAGGATGCCCTCATCGTTAAGTGGATTCAAAACCCTCAGGCGGCTGCAGCGTCGGGAGATCCTTATATTAAAGGACTCCGTGACAAATACGTCCCAACATTCGGTTGGATGGCAGGGCAGGCCGTAAGTGAGGCGGACATTAAGGACATTCTTGCCTATGTGAAAACTGCAGCTGATGCCGCGGCACCTGCTGGTGGCGCTGCAGTTAATAAGTGCATGACACTTGAGGAGATAAAGGCTGAGAAGGAAAAGAACGAAGAAAGCGATGGCACCGTTTGGTTTATCATTATCGGTTCTATTCTAGCAATTATCGCAGTCGCCGCAGCTAACATTTCGAAGTCACTTAAGAATGCTATCAACGAGCGTGAAGGTCTTCCGCCAGTAGCCGAATTATCCTATTGGCAGTCATCTAAAGCTTGGATGTGGGCTAACAGGAAATTTGTTTCCGTGATTGGATTGTTCCTATTTTGTTATTTTTCGGTGGTCGGTTATAAAAGCCTCATGGACATTGGTGTTTATGATGGCTACACGCCTGATCAGCCAGTTTGGTTCTCACACGCTATACACAATTGCCAGAACGAGATTGATTGTAATTACTGTCACAGCAGCGCCGTTAAGTCGAAGCATGCCGGTATTCCTTCGGTGAATGTGTGTATGAACTGTCACAAGGGAATTAAGAAAGGTGCTATAACTGGCACTTCCGAAATCCAGAAAATTTATGATGCTATTGGTTTTGACCCTACAACCGGTTCTTACATTCAGGGGTATGAACAGAAACCAATTGTATGGAACAAAGTCAATAACCTTCCGGATCACGTTTACTTCAATCACTCTACGCACGTAAGCGTTGGAAAAATTGATTGCAAAAACTGTCACGGTCCGCAAAATATGTACACAGTAGGTCACGTGCCAACAGCGGATGAGATCAACTCACAAGAAGACCTCGTAGGCTTGGTGAAATTGGAGAAGCGTCCATTCACCATGGGCTGGTGCTTGGAGTGTCACAACAAGAAAGAAGTTGACCTCGCAGGCAGCGCTTATTATCAGCAAATGCACGAACGCTACAAGGCATCTGAAGTAGGTCAGCGCACGTTGCGTGAAATAATGGAAGACGGTTCAGCAACCGTTCGTGAGTTGGGTGGTTGGGAATGCGGCAAATGCCACTATTAATAGTATAAATCGAATAACACGGATTAACCTCCATGGGAATAACTAAAAAATACTGGTCAAGCCTGGATGAATTGCAGAATACTGCAGCTGCTCAGGAAGCGCTTACCTCCGAGTTCAAGCGTGATCAAAGTGTTCAGGATTTTCTGAATGATGAAAATCTAAATGAATCGAATACCGGTCGTCGTGACTTCTTGAAGTTCATGGGATTTGGTTTGGCGGCCGCTACCTTGGCGGCGTGCGAAACCCCTGTCGTGAAGTCGATTCCGTACGTTGTAAAACCGGAAGAAATTACTCCCGGTGTTGCCAATTATTATGCATCGACTTATTACGATGGTAATGATTATGGTAATCTTTTGGTTAAAACCCGTGAAGGTCGCCCTATTCACATCAAGGGGAACAAAGTTCATGGCATTGCCGGTGGCGGATTGAATTCGCGCATCAATGCTTCGGTGCTTGGTTTATATGATGGCGCTCGATTGAAAGGCCCCAAAAAAGGTGGTGCTGATATCGACTGGAATTCGCTTGATTCAGAATTGAAGGCTGCTCTTGCTGCGGCTAATAATATTCGCATAGTTTCTAATACCGTTATAAGCCCAAGCACTCAGCGCGCAATTAATGAGTTCAGCGCCAAGTATGCAGGCAAAGTGAAGCATACACAGTATGATACTGTTTCGTACAGTGCTTTGGCTAAGGCTTACGGCGGAAGTGTACCGACCTACGATTTTAGTAAGGCTAAAACCATCGTGAGCATTGCTGCCGATTTTCTCGGCACGTGGCTCATGCCTGCTGCATTTACTTCACAATACGCGCAAACACGCAAGCCTGAGGGCGAATGGATGAGTAAGCACTATCAGTTCGAAAGTAATATGTCGCTTACCGGTTCTAATAGTGATGTGCGCACGGCCATCAAACCATCTCAGCAAGGCGCTATCGCCGCGGCGTTATATGCAGCGGTAACAGGTGGCAGTGCTTCGGGGGTTGAAGGTGCAGATGCGGCTATAGCCTCTGCAGCAGCGGCATTAAAGGCCAATGCAGGAGCGTCATTAGTTGTAGCCGGTTCGAATGATCCGAATGTGCAAGCGATAGTAGCTGCTTTAAATACGGCACTCAATAATGATGGAACAACCATTGACAAGAAGAGCCCATTGAATCTATTCCGCGGCAGCGACGAAGGTATGGCTGCATTGGTAGATGAAATGAATTCAGGCAGCGTGGATGTTTTGATTGTTTATGGCGTGAACCCTTCATACAGTTGGATGAATGCCGATAAATTCAATAGCGGATTGCAGAAGGTGAAGACATCCATTTGCTTCAACTTATTTGCTGATGAGACGTCAAGCCGCTGCACGTATATGGCTCCTGACCATCATTACTTGGAGTCTTGGAATGATTACAGCCCGATGAAAGGTCGCACCGATTTGGCGCAGCCTACCATCAATCCTTTATACAATAGCCGATACGCGCAGGAGTCGTTCTTGCGTTGGAGCGACAACGCTGATTCATACTACGATTACATGCGCGCAACACACAACGGTGGATACACCGCTGCGATGTTGAAGTCTGATAACAATTGGAATACAGCCGTGCACAACGGAACATTCGCTGCTGCTGTTGCGGTAGCTGCAATGGTAACCCCTGTGGCTACGGATGCTACCGGTGCTGCTGCCCCTGCTGCTCCTGCTTCTCCTGCTGCCGCTCCTGTGGCAGCTGAAGCTCCTGCTGCTCCATCGATGAATATCGGTGAGGCAATGGCGGCGGTATCAAGCGCTAAGTCAGGTGAATGGGAAGTAACCTTCTACCAGAAGGTGACCATGGGTGCCGGTAACCACGCAAACAATGCGATGTTGCAGGAAACACCTGATCCGATTACGAAAGTAACCTGGGACAACTATGTAACCATGGCTCCTGCCGACATGACGGAAATGGGCCTTGAAACGTACATTGGACAGTGCGATTGTGCTTCATTGGTGACCGTTACAGTAAACGGAAAGTCAATCACCCTTCCTGCGATGCCGGTTCCCGGTCAAAAGCGCAAGACATTGGGTATTGCATTGGGATATGGTCGAGGAGCAGGAAACGAAGAAATTGGAAAGGCAGCTTACCAAACAGGTCGTGCAGGAGTGCATTTGACCGAAGGTGATAAGCGTCAAACTATTGGAGGCAATGCCTACCCATTGGTTGCAATGAATGGAGGCCACGCTTCTTACACAAGTAGCGATGTAACCGTTGCCGCCGCTGCCGGCACGTATTCAATTGCGACTACTCAGATGCACGCAACCGTAATGGGACGTGACTCTGTTATCAAGGAAACTGTTATAGCAACTTATCTCGCAGAGAAAGGTGCCAAACGAGGTGAGGCATCCTATAATCTCGCGGTAACTCTTCCGGTCCACGCGGATGTGAATAAGGATGGGACGATTGATGTAAACGATCGTCAAAGTGTGCGCGATGCGGACTTGTGGCGTGATCACCCTGTAGAAGGTGTAGGTCATCGTTGGGGTATGACCATTGACCTAAGTTCTTGCCTGGGATGTGGAGCTTGCATCACAGCCTGTCATACAGAGAACAACGTTCCTGTGGTTGGTAAAGATGAAGTATTGCGTCACCGCGATATGCACTGGATGCGTATCGATCGCTATTTCTCTTCGGAGCATCAAACAATTCAAATAGCTGACACCCTCGCCAACACGAAGGAGGCAACTGAGAAGGGTACGATTGGTGCTTACCGTGAAATGGAGAATCCCGAGGAGAATCCTCGCACGGTGCACATGCCAATGATGTGTCAGCACTGCAACCACGCTCCATGCGAAACGGTGTGTCCGGTTGCTGCCACAGTTCATAGCAATGAAGGTCTGAATAACATGGCCTACAATCGTTGCATTGGAACACGCTATTGCGCAAATAACTGCCCTTACAAGGTGCGTCGCTTCAACTGGTTCAATTACGTAACGAACGACAAGTTTGCTATGGTGAACCCGGCTCAGGACGACACGTTGCGTATGGTTCTTAACCCTGATGTAACCGTTCGTACGCGTGGTGTAATGGAAAAGTGCAGCATGTGTCAGCAGCGTATTCAAGCAGGTAAGACTGAGGCAAAGCGCAATGGAACGACTGTACTTGATGGTATGATTCAAACGGCTTGCGCTGAAGCTTGTCCAACACAAGCAATTGTATTCGGTGATTTGAATGATGCCACCTCTAAAAATGCTGAGCGCGCCAATAGTGTTCGCTCTTACCATGCGCTCGAAGAAGTGGGTATTCAGCCGAATATTTACTACATGACTAAAGTTCGCAACATCGAAGCAACCGAAGCTTAAACCTTAAGAAATCAACCGAGATGTTCAAAGAATCCAACATAAGAAAGCCGCTTATCCTAGGTCATAAGACCTACCATGATATCACCAACGATATAGTATCTCCAATTGAAGGACCGGCTCCCAAGCAATGGAAGATTGCCTTTACTATTGCGCTGATTGTGGCGCTTTACGGTGTAGGTTGTATCAGCTACCTTGTAGGCATGGGTATTGGTTCTTGGGGATTGAATAAAACGGTAGGATGGGCCTGGGATATCACCAATTTCGTTTGGTGGGTAGGTATTGGTCACGCCGGGACTCTTATCTCTGCGGTGCTTTTGTTGTTCCGCCAGCGTTGGCGCATGGCGATTAACCGTTCTGCGGAGGCGATGACCATTTTCGCTGTAATGATGGCGGCCGTGTTCCCGGTATTTCACATGGGGCGTGTTTGGATGGCCTACTGGACGTTACCTCTACCTAACCAGTTTGGATCATTATGGCCCAACTTTAACTCCGCTTTGATGTGGGACGTATTTGCGATTTCTACATACTTCTCCGTATCATTGGTATTCTGGTATATTGGTCTTATCCCTGATTTTGCAACCATTCGCGACCGTGTGCGCAAGCCGTGGATGAAGAAGTTTTACAGCATTCTCAGTTTCGGTTGGTCAGGTCGTGCTAAGCACTGGACTCGCTTCGAAGAAATTTCATTGGTTCTTGGGGATTGAATAAAACGGTAGGATGGGCCTGGGATATCACCAATTTCGT
>JAURKF010000291.1 GCA_030831885.1 Flavobacteriales bacterium | reverse complement strand
CAGCAGGCTGTATCCGAATGAAGCGAAAGTTAAAGCAATGGAACTGAACATTACCTTGGTCTGAACCGAAATCATTTGATTGACTTCGTTTTGTTTCTCCTGAAACAGTGCTTCAGAACCTTTTCCGACTTTATCCGGGTATTGCGACAGATATTCAGCCAATTTCGTTTCGTCGTGTATTAGTTCATTGAACGCCTGCATGTGTGCCCTGCGAAGTTCTTCCATGTCATCGCTCAAAAAAGCGTAATAAACTCCGATAAAGACGACCGACATAAGTACGTAAATCAAAGCGGGCTTCATACAAGCTTTCAAGTCATCTAAAAAGCCGGAAGGTTGACCCTTTAAGCGCCTGTATTGCGCATTAATTCCGATAAAAACAAGCAACAAAATGAAAAGAATGTTCGATAGCACTCCAGCATTCTGTGCAGAATCAACCGACAAACTGCGACCGATAATCCATCGAAACGCCAACCATACCAAGGCGAGAATCCAGGGTAAACGAGAAATCCACATGACCTACGAATTCATACTCACGAGGAATTCCTCGTTGTTTTTGGTTTTTTCGATGCGGTCTTTGACAAATTCCATTGCCTCTACCGGGTTCATATCTGCCAAGTGACGACGCAAAATCCACATGCGCTGAAGCACATCGCGATCGTGCAGCAAATCTTCCTTACGGGTGCCCGATGAAAGAATATCTATAGCAGGGAAAATACGACGATTAGAAATCTTGCGCTCGAGCTGCAACTCCATGTTGCCTGTTCCTTTGAATTCTTCGAAAATTACCTCATCCATCTTAGAACCTGTATCTACAAGTGCCGTTGCTATAATGGAAAGCGAACCTCCGTTTTCAATCTTTCGAGCAGCACCAAAGAATCGCTTCGGCTTTTCGAGAGCATTGGCCTCTACACCACCCGAGAGCACTTTACCACTGGCCGGGGCAACAGTATTGTAAGCACGAGCCAGGCGTGTTATCGAATCGAGCAAAATGCACACATCGTGTCCGCATTCCACCATACGTTTCGCCTTTTCGAGTACAATGTTGGCAATCTTCACATGGCGCTCCGCGGGTTCATCGAATGTAGATGCGATTACCTCGGCCTTTACGCTGCGCTTCATATCCGTTACTTCTTCGGGACGCTCATCAATGAGGAGAACTATGAGGTATGTCTCGGGGTGATTTTTAGCAATAGCGTTGGCTATATCTTTCAGCAAGGTAGTCTTACCGGTCTTTGGCTGCGATACCAACATTCCACGTTGCCCCTTACCTATCGGTGCAAACAAATCCATGATTCGCATGGAAATATTGGAATTATTATCGGCAATATGAAAACGCTCGTAAGGGAACAAGGGCGTCAAAAACTTAAACGGAACGCGGTCGCGAACAAAATTAGGATCACGTCCATTGATCTTATCAACCCGAATAAGAGGGAAATACTTCTCTCCTTCGCGCGGTGGACGAATTGCCCCTTCAATGGTGTCGCCGGTGAGCAAGCCATAAAGTTTTATTTGCTGTTGCGAAACGTACACATCATCGGGCGAATTGAGATAATTGAAATCTGAGGAACGCATAAAACCAAATCCATCGGGCATAATTTCAAGCACCCCTTCAGCCAGCACAATACCATCGAAATTATATCCATGTTCATCGGCCTGACCTCGTTTCGATTTATCGGGACGAATCACGTTGTGCTGTTGCTGTTGCTGCTGTTGCTGCTGTTGCTGCTGTTGTTGTTGATTTTGAGCTTGATGATGCTGACTCTGCCCTTGATGACGCTGATGTGGATGCTGGTGCCCGCGATCACGCTGATCAAACCTTTTTTGATCGGGCTGACCTTGCTGCTGCGTGCGCTCCTGAGCAGGCGCTGAGTCGGTAGATTCTGATGACACCTCCGAAGTTGCCCCACCTGATTTCTCTTCAACAGACGTTGATTCCACTGCGGGTTGATCAAAAAGATTGACCGGCTGATCATCGGTTTTCGGCGCTTGCTTTCGTGAACGATCGCGTTTGCCCTTGGATGAAGCCTCCGGAGCCGATTCAGAAACGGTTGGCTCTGCCGCTGCAGTTGGTGGCAAGTCAACAGGTGCAGCCTTCAAAGCCTGCACATCCAAAATTTTGTAGATTAAATCCTGTTTTTTCAGTTTGTCTGCATTCTCGATGGCCAGCTCATCTGCTACAGCTTTCAATTCGGCCACCTTCATGCTGTTTAATTGCAAGAGGTTATACATGTAAATGAAATTCGTTATCGAATAATAGGTTTCAAAAAAGATTGGGAATCAATTTCCTTGAGAATTGCCGCGAATGGGCGGTGCAATTGTACGACTATTTTTTCAATTCCAAAGAAAAAAGTGGATATATGGAAATGTCATTCGATTTTCGAGATATTTCGTGTTCAATTTTTTTCAACCAGAACTCAACTATTTTCGCAGTGCTTGATATTTATAAGTCATATGATGAGAAATACGATTTTTATTCTTTTTGCCATAGTGGCGCTGAGTTCCTGCTCCGAAGGTGTTTCCAAAACATACACCATTGAAAATATTGAATTGATTGCTGAAGGGCCATTATTCGATGGCCCCAATACCATGCAGGCAACGCATGTAATTGACCTAAATCAGTTGGAGGCAGGGCTTGCTGCTGAGAATATTGAGGCCGTGAAGCTAACCAAAGCAACAGTAAGCAATACCGAAGGCGATTCATTCAACAACATTCGCAACTTCGTGTTGCAGCTCACTTCAGCCGACGCGAAAATGGAAAAGGCAGGTGTACTGAATCCGATTCCAAAAGATACACCTACAGTCGAGCTCACGCCAGCGGCAGAAGCAGAATTGACGGACAACTTCAAGCAGAAAGAACTTATTCTCGTGCTAGATGCTGACCTGGAAGGAGATCGTGAGGAAAGCTTAGCCTTCAAAGGAACATTCGAATTTGAAATCACTTATAAAAAATAGAAAATGAAATCACTACTTCTCATTTGTTGTCTTATCCTGAATACATCACTCGCTTTTTCTCAAGCAACCGAAGCAGATCGCCTACTTGGTGTATGGGAACCAAGCAACGGAAAGGCACGCGTTAAGATTGAGAAAATCGGAGAGAAATACTATGGTAAAATTGTTTGGCTCCGTGAACCCAACGACCCAAATACCGGTCAGCCCAAGGTGGACAAAAACAATCCCGACGCCAGCCTTCGCTCAGTTCCATTGAAAGGTTACCGCTTACTGAAAGATTTTAAATATCTGGGCAAAGACCAATGGGATAGCGGTACAATCTACGATCCTGAAAATGGTAGTACTTACAAATGCATCATTAAAATGTCAGACAACAACACGCTCGATATACGAGGCTATATTGGTGTGGAAGCACTTGGGCGCACAGACGTTTGGAAACGTTTGGAAATGAAAAAATAATCGTTCGAATAAAATGAGAGTTTTTGAATTATCAGGTTTCCCACGGCTGAAGCCGTGGGCTATAGAGCCCTGGGCTATAGAGCCTTGGGCTAAAGAATCCTGGGCTAAAGAGTCGTGGGCTGTCTCTATGCATTCAATCGTATTGTTATCGATGGCGTTGCTTTTCGGCACAGCAACGATGTATGCGCAAACAGATACAACCGGAGCAGAAGAGGAAGATTTCTCGATGTACGAGAACCTCGACTTTGCAGATGCCGGAGCGAAACGTTTTTGCACACCCAAAGTATTCGACCTGAGTCCGGCCAAGCTTATTTCCGCTGGCTACGATTACCAAGGTGCATTCGGAATTGATTATGGAACGCTAGGCTCTGACTCCGCCGGGCATGGTCACTTCAATTCGGCGAGCGGCTTACGCCTGGGAGCGAATATCCCTGTCATCTCCAAAACCAATATAGTATGGCAACTAGGGGTAAATTATGCTCGAACCGCATTCATGGGCAAAGGTGAATCATCTGTCAATACGCTGGATGCCACCCTGCGAAACAACGGATTAACAACCGCAGGAATAAACACAACGATCTTCAAACCACTAGGCGAAGAAAAATTCATCATAGCACAAGGCTCAGCTGATTTGAACGGCGATTATTATCTCGATAATTTCACACCATTTAAGTATACTCGCTATAGTGCAGCCGTCATTTATGGCAAGAAGACGAATGATCGCAAAATGATTGGATTTGGTCTTGCTCGCACCTACCGTGTAGGTGAATTAAACTACATCCCGGTGATGCTATTAAACTGGACGGCACCCAACCGCAAGTGGGGTGTAGAAATGCTTGCACCTGCGCGCGCGCACATTCGCAAAACACTTTCTGCGCGCAATATTCTGTTGTTTGGTTATGAACTTGAAGGAAACTCCTACCGCGTGCTGCGCGGTGATATCAATAATCCGCTTGGCTATGAACTTCGCAGAGGCGAACTCCGCTTCCGTGCCGTTTGGGAAACATCGATGTATCAATTTATCTGGATGTCGCTGCAAGCAGGATATCGCTACGGTTATAGTTTCGACATGGACAACTTCGCCCCGACCGACAAGGAATTCTTCCGAGGTTTTTTCGGAGATCAACCCTATGCGCAAGAGAATGAATACAAGGGGACTTGGTATGTGCAGTTGTCGGTGAACCTCGTAAGCCCTTGATGGGAAATAGTGACTAGTGACTAATGACAATTGACTAATCATTTGCCATTTGTCAATCATCACTAAAAAAGGCTCGCCTGTTCCCCCGGTGGCTCCGCCTTCGGCTTCTTAGTGGGCTTTGGTGGATCAGGTATTGCGCCTGACTTCCGCTGCTCCTTGAAGCGCGCCATATCTTCCTCCAATCCTTCGATTTCAAAATCGATATCGTCAGGGTTTTGGCGAATGGTATCTTCCAAATCGAAGAGCTCTTCGTTGCGATCGATCTCTACCTTTTCGGGCTGACGAGCAGCGATGAGTTCCTGCAGCATGTTCTCGGCTT